>CAJOGQ010000019.1:0-37038 GCA_905234125.1 uncultured Bacteroidaceae bacterium
GAAATACCGGACAAGAATGGGAGGAGCCCCTGAGGTAGCCTTGAGGTGCTTCGGAGTTCTTCTTGAGGGAATCTTGAGGGAAAGGAGAGGAGAAGGCGACGGCTTGATGGGAGGATTGCGCGAAATGGGGGAAGGATTGCGTGAAATGGGGAAAGCGGCACAGAAATTGTTTCCAAATGAAAGGGAATTGGTGGTTTTTTGCTACTTTTTTCACTTCTTTTAGTAAAAATGCATCAAAATGTTTGAATTTTGTTGGTTAATGTATTAAAAAGTGTTACCTTTGCCGGCAAAATAGATTCAACCGTAGAGGTCTGACATTTTTTACATTATTAATACTTAACTAATATTTATCAACTAATCACAAAAAGAATGGAAAAAAGATTATGGTCGTTCCTTGCTATCTGTCTTATGACAGTGAGCATGGCGTTTGCCCAGAAGACAGTGACTGGTAAAGTCGTTGACGATCTGGGTGAACCTGTAGTTGGAGCATCGGTTCTTGTGAAGGGTACCACGATAGGTTCTGCAACAGACCTGGACGGTAACTTCAACATCAAGAATGTTCCAAATTCTGCTACAACGTTGATGGTTTCATACATTGGTATGAAGACCAAAGAGGTTACCATCAAGCCCAACCTGAAGATCCTCCTCGAGAGTGACTCTAAGGCGCTGAATGACGTTATCGTCACAGCTTTGGGTATTAAGCGTTCAGTGAAGGCGCTGGGTTACGCAGCCACCCAAGTGAAGGCTGAGGAAATCACAGAGGCTCGCACCAATGACATCATGTCGGGTCTGGCAGGTAAGATTGCCGGTGTGCAAATCACAAGCACTTCTTCTGACCCTGGTGCATCTAATTCAGTTATCATTCGTGGTATCAGTTCGCTGAGCCAGACCAACCAGCCCCTCTATGTGGTGGACGGTGTGCCATTGGATAACAGTACGCACCGCACTGGCGACGAGTTGAACAACGGTTTCGACTTTGGTAACGGTGCCAATGCAGTGAACCCCGATGATGTGGAGAGCATGACTGTGCTGAAGGGTGCAGCCGCTACAGCTCTGTATGGTAGCCGTGCCGCCAATGGTGTCATCATGATCACCACCAAGTCTGGTAAAAAGGCCGCCAAGGGTATCGGCATCGAGTATAATGGTGGTGTGCAGTGGGAAACGGTGCTCCGTCTGCCTCAGATGCAGAACGATTTTGGTATGGGTTGGTATGGTGACAAGACTGACATCGAGAATGGTTCTTGGGGTCCTGCTTTCGATGGTAGCGTTTTGAAATATGGTACCATCTACAACAACTCTCAGCTTATCAAGTCTTATTCGCCCATCAAGAACAACATCAAGGATTTCTTCGACACGGGCTTCAGATATAACAACAGCGTCAGCTTCAATGGTGCTTCTGACGATGGCCGCAGCGATTTCTTCATTTCACTTAGTCAGATTAAGGAGAACGGTATTATCCCAACCGATGCTGACAGCTACAAGAAGTACACCTTCAGTGCCCGTGGCAGCCACAAGTACAAGGACTTCACATTCAGCACTTCTCTGAACTATGCTTACCAAAAGAACAACTTCGTTTCGACAGGTCAGAAGGTAGGTTCGATGTATAACGCAGTGATGCAGACTCCTCGTGATATCAGTATCACTGATTTGAGGGATTTGGACGATCCATTTAACACTCCGGGTTACTACTACACGCCTTACGGCATCACCAACCCTTACTGGGTGCTCAACAACTATAAGAACGAGTACGAAAGTGAGCGTTTCTACGGCAAACTCCAGTTGGACTATGACTTCCTGAAGTATTTCAAAGCCACTTACCGCTTTGGCCTCGACACCACAACGGGCCATAACAACGCTGGCACTCCAAATATGAAACTCCTCTTTGCTGACTCTTATTGGGGGCTGAATGATGATTCCACTTTCAAAGATGCCACAGGTTCTGCATATCAGCAGACCAACCGTAATCGCGAAATCAACCAAGATTTCTTCGTGACTTACGACCAGCAGATTGATGAAGACTGGCACGTGAACGCCATCGCAGGTTTTAACGGCAACGAACGTAAATATTCTTATTTTGAGGCAGAAGTCACAGGCTTAACCATCCCGACTTGGTATAATATCACCAACTCCGCAGAGATGCCAGTTGTTGACCAGTACGAGCGTCTGCGCCGTCTGGTGGGTGGCTATTTCCAGGGAGAAGTAGGATGGAAGGATATGGTCTATCTGACCGTAGCAGCCCGTAACGACTGGTCTTCCACCCTGCCAAAGGGCAACCGCTCTTTCTTCTATCCCGGCTTCACTGGTTCATTCATTTTCTCTGAGTTGCTCAATGAGAAAATCATCAGCTTCGGTAAGTTCCGTGCCGCATGGGGTAAGACAGGTAACGACGCGACTCCTTATATGACTCGTTCAGTCTATGCACAGGCTGCTGCTTCTTCCACAGGCTTTGGTAATTCGAACTTCCCATTCGTGAAGACAGGCACTAACGCTTACACCGTGGGCAATATCATTGGTAGTACCGATCTCTCTCCTGAGATGACGTCTGAGACCGAATTGGGTCTGAACATGGCCTTTTTGCAGAACCGCTTGAGCTTCGACTTCGCATTCTACAACCGTGTTACCAACAAACAGATTGTTCAGATGGATATGGATCCATCTACTGGTTACAGCGTTTTAAACATGAACTTCGGTAAGATCCGTAACCGTGGTCTTGAGTTGCTCGTTGAGGGCACTCCCGTCAAGACTGGCGACTTCCAGTGGGATCTCACCTTCAACTGGACGAAGAACTGGAACAAGGTGCTCTCTCTGCCAGAAGGAATGGGCGGTGAATATTACATTGACGGTTTCAGCGGCTGTCAAATGTATGCTATCGAAGGACGCGAAATGGGTATCATCAAGACTTACACCAGCCAGAAGACTGAGGACGGCAAGGTGATTGTAAATGAGAATGGTCTTCCTATCCAAACTAACGACCTGGTTGAAATCGGTTCTACTCAGTATAAATATATGATGGGCTTTGGCACTCGTCTGCGCTACAAGGGCGTGACGCTCTCTGTTGACTTCGACTATCGCCAAGGTGGTCTGATGTTCTCACGTACCCGTGACATCTCTTTGTTCACAGGTAACGCTATTCAGACAGCTTACAACAACCGTAACCCTTGGATTGTTCCAAATTCCGTTGTAGAAGTTGGTGCTGATGCTGACGGCAATCCTATCTACGAGGAAAACACAACTCCACTTGATCCCAACAACATCTTCACCTATTGGGACAATGGTGGTTACAACATGGATGCTGACCACTTGATCAGCAAGACTTACCTCAAACTTCGCACCCTCACTCTCAGTTGGAATCTGCCCAAGAAGTGGCTGGCAAAGACTTTCCTGAGCGATGTTCGCCTGTCATTCTTCGGCAACAACCTCTTCGTGTGGACACCATCGAGCAACACATTCATTGATCCAGAACTCACTTCTTGGGGTAACGACCTCGAAGGTAGCTTCGGTGAATACAGTGCCAACCCAAGTTCACGCAAGTTCGGTTTCAATCTTCAGGTTAAATTCTAAACGATGCAAAGAAAATATATGAAAAAGATATTATCAATCGCTTTGTCAAGCATGCTGTTGCTCACAGCCTGCGATCTGGATATCAACGACGATCCGAACCATCCAGAAAGCTCGACTGTGACCACCGACTTGATTTTCCCTGCAGCGGAAAACGCCATTGCCGATGTCATCGGTGATGATATGTTCACCAATGCGGGCTTCTTCGCTCAATATTTTGAGCAGATGCCCACAGCAAACCAATACAACGACATTGCCGAGTTGAACATCAACGAAGGTAAGGGTCTCTTCAACCGTGACTACCATCTGCTCTATGCGGGTGCCTTGACTGACCTGAAGGATATCGTCGACCGCTCAACTAATACAGCCGATATCTTCGCTTGCACCGTTTTGCGTGCATACGCCTTTCAGGTAATTGTCGATTGCCAAGGCGAAGCTCCTTACACAGAGGCTTTGCAGGGTGCATCCAACACCATGCCCAAGTGGGACGATGGCCAAACCATCTATGAAGGTGTGCTCGCCGAGTTAGACGAGGCAGAGAACAATCTTGAAGCAGATGATATCATGACGCTGAGAGATGACCTACTGGACAAAGATCTGGC
Source organism: uncultured Bacteroidaceae bacterium (assembly GCA_905234125.1). Lineage (GTDB taxonomy): Bacteria > Bacteroidota > Bacteroidia > Bacteroidales > Bacteroidaceae > Minthosoma. Next base: position 4,161 of record CAJOGQ010000019.1, read on the forward strand.
TGAGTGGCGTGGCTTTGCCAATGCGCTCCGTCTGCGTATGCTGTTCCGTCTTATCGATGGTGGCGTGAATGTAGATGCCAACACAAACAAGGTGAAGGAACTGGTGAACAACAACAACTTCATCACCCAGGATGTCACTTGGGATGTGTACTCCAATGCGGAACATCAGTACAATCCTTGGTACGACTGCTCGAAAACGTTAAATGCCGACAACCACTGCGCAGCCTTTCCTATCATTGCGTACATGGGTGGAACAGAAGACCCCCGTATCTCCTACGCATTTGCGCCATGCACATACGACAATAGCTACACAGGTCAGCTCCCTGGCGCCAAGACCAAAGAGCCCGGCTGGTTGGGACTCACCACTGCCGAGTATCAGAACGACCGCGTGAGCAACGTCAAGTACGATGCGTTTAGTTTCGCTCCTATCTACTTCTACACGATGTCTGAACTTCAATTCCTTATCGCTGAGGCAGAGCTTCGCTTCAACAACGACGATGCCGCAGCCCAAGCTGCATACGAAGCAGGCGTCAAGGCAGACTTCGCATCGAAGGAAGCTGACGATGTGGACACATTCCTCAGTGGTTGGGGTGAATGGAAGGGTTCTAAAGATGAGAAACTCAAGCTGATCTACATGCAGAAGTGGGTGGCACTCTTTATGCGCGACCATTTAGAAGCATGGACTGAGGCACGTCGTACCGACACGCCTGCCCTGTCTCCTTATAGCGGTGAACAAATTGCCAATAACCCTGACTTGTATAATCCCGGCGACTTTATTGTTCCAGCTGTGAACCAATACGGTAAAGGTGGCCTCTGCAAGCGCGTTCCTTACTCAAGTGACGCACGTTCTACCAACCAAAACACGCCTACTGCCAAGGGCATTGACACGCCTGTGTTCTGGGACAAATAATTCATCCAAGTAAAGTAATCAAATCGTTATTTACACTGAATTTATGAAAAAGTTTTTAATATATTCGCTCTCAGTCGGCATGATGGCACTCAGCTTGCTTTCATGCAACGACGGCAACGACGAGCACACAGATAAGCGCGTCACCTACTATGCGACATTAGAGCTCAATGGTGCCGAGTATATGGTGGTAGATAAAGGTTCCACCTACGAAGAGCCAGGCTTCTCTGCCGAAATGCAGGGTGAGGATGCCAGCGACAAGGTCGTTGTCAATTCCAACGTCGATACCAGTACATCAGGTGTTTATTCTGTCGCCTACTCTATCGTCAATGCCGATGGTTTCTCTGTTGAGAAAGTGCGCACCGTCGTTGTGCTCGACCCCAATGATCCCGTTGAAGGTATCTATCAGACCAGCAGCGATGCTTATCGCGACTACAAAGGTACCCTCACCAACTATGGTGGTCCCTTCGAAGTGCTCATCTTCAACAATGGCGACGGCTCTTATTACTTCGAAGACCTGATGGCAGGTTGGTACTGCCAGCGTGCAGGCTATGGTGCAGACTATTGCATGTATTCCTACGTATCCATCAACGAAGATGGTTCATTGGAACTGCTTGACAGCTCTGTGCCAGGATGGGGTGATGCAGCTGATGCTCTGGAAGGAACTTACGACTCAGCTACTAGCAAATTCACCTACGTGCTGACGTATGCAAATGGTGATATCATCTTCCACGTGACTTTGGAGAAAGAGGGTCTCGAGGAGGAGGAGTAATCTAATGAAATAGATACTAACGAAGAATAAAAATGAACATTATGAAGAAGATATTTTCAGCAATCATGATAGCAGCCGCTGCTATGCTTGGTGCCACCTCATGTAGCACTGAGACCAACGAGTCGGCTGGAGGCACAGCTGTGCAGGACATGGCTGGTAAATGGGATGTTGTGATCGATGTGATGGAAGTGGACGAAAATGGCGACACTATCCACTATGGCGACTACTACAACTATGGAACCCTTTCGTTCTTCACCTACAACACGAACGACAACAGCAGTGACTTCATCTATGTGGATGACCTCGGCAAGTTCTGGACAGTGAAGGCAAAGGTGGGATGTGACCTTTCTAACCTCACCTTCTTTGCTGACAATGCAGATAACCTGTATGCCAGTGAAGAAGAGCCTGAGACTTGCAAAGTGTCAGGACGTGTGATGCCAGGCGCAGCCACTAACCTGCACGGTAAGCCCAACGACAGTATCTACGTAGATTTCGAGTTCAGTTTAGACCCCGGCGTGATTTACCGTTATGCTGGTCAGCGCTACACAGGTTTCTACGAGTAATACAAGTAAGAAACGGCGATTGGACATTACCAATCCCTCAGAAAAAGTGGTAGGATGAACGAATCCTGCCACTTTTTTTTGTATTCCCTTCGTGGTTCGGCAGAAAACCATTAACTTTGTAGGCGAAATGGACAAGAAGGATTCACACAAAGGAAAGATTGATGCCATTCTCATCAAAGGGAAGCGGTATTGTGACCCCGATTTCTCTGCTAAACAGTTGAGCGAGGAGTTGGGCGTGTCGGCATCACAACTATCACGCATCCTCAAAGACGAGTATGGGATGACCTATACAGACATCGTACACTACCAGCGTGTGCAGGATGCGATACGGCATCTAAGAGACCAACGTTTCGCCCCCTACTCCATCGATGACATCGGAAGGTTGGTGGGCTTCAAGAACAGGCAGTCTTTCTTCACCGCCTTCAAGAAGGTGTCAGGAACGACTCCTGAAAGAATACGACAAAGAGAACTCTTCTAAATCGAAATAAAATGAATAAAGCAGTAAAAACAATGATGATGACAGCATTGATGGCTGTAACGACGGGCACCGTATGTGCCGAACAGCCAGCCCACGCGTTGGGCGAAGGTTCATTGCGGACTGACACCCCAACCCAGATGGCGGGCAAGAAAGAAAAGAAGTTTGAATACAGCAACGAACGGTTTGCCGATCTCCAGATGCTTCGCTACAAAGTGGAGGGATTTGAGCAGTTGACCCTGAAGCAGAAGACTTTCATTTACTATCTGCAAGAGGCTGCGCTGTATGGTCGCGACATCCTGTTCGACCAGAATGGCAAGTACAACCTGCGCATCCGCAAGATGCTAGAGGATGTGTATGTGAACTATCAGGGCGACCGCGAAAGCCAGAACTTCAAGGCAATGGAGGAATATCTGAAGCGCGTATGGTTCTCCAACGGCATTCATCACCACTATGGCTGCGAGAAGTTCGTGCCAGGATTCACTCGCCGTTGGTTGCAGGACTGTGCCGTTTGTTCCGATGAAATCGCCAATGTCATCTTCAATCCGAACGTGTTGCAGAAGCGTGTGAACCTAGCAGAAGGGGCAGACCTTGTGAAGACCAGCGCCAGCAACTACTACGACAATGTGACACAGGCAGAAGCAGAAAAGTTCTATGCCAAGCAGAAGGCAGAGGGCGATTCACTCCACCCCGTGATGTATGGCATGAATTCACGCCTTGTCAAGAACAAAAATGGCGAACTCATCGAGAAAAAGTGGACAATAGACGGACTCTATGGCCCTGCCATCAAGAAGATTGTGGAGAACCTGAAATTGGCACGGCCTTTCGCAGAGGACGAGCAACAGCAAAAGGTGATTGACCTACTCATCTCTTATTATGAGACAGGCGACTTGAAAACCTTCGACCAATATTCCATTGCTTGGGTGGAGAACACAGCCCCATTGGTGGACTTCGTCAACGGTTTCATCGAGTGTTATGGAGACCCATTGGGCTTGAAGTGCTCTTGGGAGAGCATCGTGAACTTCAAAGACCTTGAAGCCACCAGGCGCACAGAGACATTGAGCGCCAATGCACAATGGTTTGAAGACCATTCACCCGTGGCTCCTGAATTCAAGAAGGAGAAGGTGAAGGGCATCACGGCCAAGGTCATCAAGGCAGCCATCCTTGCAGGTGATCTTTATCCATCAACGGCCATCGGCATCAACCTGCCCAACAGCAATTGGGTTCGTGCCGAACATGGTTCAAAATCTGTGACCATCGGCAATCTGACAGATGCTTACAACCAGGCAGCGAAGGGCAACGGTATGTTGCAAGAGTTCGCCTACGGCAAAGAAGAGATTGAGTTGGTGGAGAAATATGGCGATTTGACCGACGATTTGCACACTGACCTGCACGAATGTTTAGGTCATGGAAGCGGCAAACTCTTGGATGGTGTCGATGGCGACAGCCTTAAGGCATACGGAAGCACTATCGAGGAAGCCCGTGCAGACCTCTTTGCGCTCTACTATCTGGCAGACCCCAAACTGGTGGAGTTGGGTTTAGTGCCCAATGCAGAGGCTTACAAGGCCAGCTACATCGCACAGATGCAGAACGGCCTGCTCACCCAGTTGGTACGCATCAACTTGGGCAATAACATAGAGGAGGCACACATGCGCAACCGTGCCCTCATTGCACGTTGGGCATACGAGCATGGCAAGGCCGACAACGTGATGGAATTAGTGAAGCGCGACGGCAAGACCTTCGTGAAGATCAATGACTATCAGAAACTGCGTGGGCTCTTTGGCGAACTGCTTGCAGAGATTCAACGTGTGAAGTCAACGGGTGACTTCAAGGGTGCCCAAACGCTTGTGGAGACATACGGTGTGAAGATTGACCCTGAACTCCACAAGGAAATCCTCGACCGCTACGCCAAACTCAACATCGCCCCCTATAAGGGTTTCATCAATCCTGTCTATACCGCAGTACGCGATGCACAAGGCAACATCACCGATGTGACCATCTCCTACACGGAAGGATATGCCGAGCAGATGCTTCGCTACAGCAAGGACTACTCCACCCTGCCCCTCATCAATGAATAACTTCATCAACGACATCAAGAAGGAACTGCACGCCTACATGAACGGGGTGGCTTCAGCACACGCAAGGCAAACTGAGGACTACCGCGTGAATTGGGGCGTGGAGTTGCCAAGATTGGTTGAATTGTCCGATGAAATCGCAGAAAATTGGAAATCCAACAGGCCGTCAGAAGACACATCCCTACGAGCATTGGCACAAGCCTTGTGGAATGAAAGCACCAGAGAGTGCAAGATCTTAGCTTGCATGCTGATGCCTGCAGAGGAGATGGATGAAGAAGTGTGCGACATCTGGGCAGAAAACATCCACACGGAAGAAATCGCCACGATGTTCTGCATGTATCTCGTCCAACATCTTCCCTACGCCAGCACGAAAGCCTACGAGTGGATGGCACGCGAGGAGAAGATGTTGCAGACTTGTGGCTTTCTGACCCTCTGTCACATCATCCGGAAATATGAGTTAAGCGAGGATGCCGAGGCTGAATTTCTGGATCAGGCCAGTGCGTCGTTAGATAACAAATATGCTATCAAAGCCCTGCAGATTTATGCTTCTCAGAGCGAAGATAAGGCTCGGAAGGTCAAAAAAGTGGCTGATTATTTGTAGCACCCAAAGAAAAGTACTAAATTTGTGCCCGTATTGTGCATAGGTGGTTATGATTATTGTGCATTGACAGTATGAAAAAGGCAAAGAAAGAAGGCTCACAAAAGGCAGAATCGCCACACGACATCCTCACCCGTTTCATGACGGAACAGGGCATGCGGAAGACACCTGAACGCTATGCCATCTTAGAGGTCGTGACGAAGATGAAGGGACATCACAGTGCCGACGAGATTCTCACCATGATGCCGGACACCTTCCCCGTGAGTCGAGCCACCATCTACAGTACATTGGCACTCTTGGTGGATTGTGGACTGGCATATAGCCACAACATGGATGGCGCCACCCTGTATGAGAACGCTTACAGGCGACCGACCCACCACCACTACATCTGCACAGGATGCCAGAAGATATGGGACTTGCAGGACATTTCCATTGAGCAGGCGGCCTCGAAAGTGAAGACCCCACGCTTCAAGAAACTGCGATGCAATACTTACATCTACGGCATCTGCAACATCTGCCAAGCCAAACTGGCACGTCTGAAGAAGAAGATGGAGAAGCAGAAAGATCCAGACATCACCAGGGAGGAAAAGCGTTTTGCCAGAATCAACGAGGAACTGGCGAAGGTCGCAGATTGGTTCAAGCAAAATGACTGAGACAACAAAAACAAATAGAACAATAATTAGTAAGATTATGAAAGTTGATGTACTCTTAGGTCTTCAATGGGGAGACGAAGGTAAAGGTAAGGTAGTGGACGTGTTGACACCACGCTATGACGTAGTAGCCCGTTTCCAGGGAGGCCCTAATGCTGGACACACGCTCGAATTTGAGGGGCAGAAGTATGTGCTTCGCTCCATTCCATCGGGCATTTTCCAAGGTGACAAAGTAAATATCATTGGTAATGGCGTGGTGCTCGCCCCCGACCTCTTCATGGACGAGGCCAAAGACCTCGAGAAGAGCGGACACAGCTTGAAGAACCGTCTTCACATCTCGAAGAAGGCTCACCTCATCATGCCAACCCACCGTCTGCTTGATGCCGCCTATGAGGCTGCCAAGGGTAAGAACAAAGTAGGCACGACAGGTAAGGGCATTGGTCCCACCTATACCGACAAGACCAGCCGTAATGGCTTGCGTGTGGGTGATATCCTCGATGGATTCGCCGAAAAGTATGCTGCCCACAAGGCACGTCATGAGGAAATCCTCAAGAGCCTCAACTACACCGACTACGACATCACCGAGGTGGAGAAAAAATGGATGGAAGGCATTGAATACCTCAAGCAGTTCCAGCTTGTAGATTCTGAGCACGAAATCAACAAACTCCTGAAAGAAGGCAAGACCGTGCTTTGCGAAGGCGCTCAAGGCACGATGCTCGACATTGACTTCGGTTCTTATCCCTTCGTCACTTCGTCCAACACCATCTGTGCTGGAGCCTGCATCGGTTTGGGAATCGGTCCTAACAAGATTGGCGACGTGTTCGGCATCATCAAGGCTTACTGCACTCGTGTGGGCGCTGGCCCATTCCCCACGGAATTGTTCGATGAAACCGGACAGACCATGCGCGACATCGGTCATGAGTACGGTGCTGTGACGGGTCGTGAACGCCGTTGCGGATGGATAGACCTCGTGGCGCTCCGCTATGCCATCATGGTCAGCGGTGTGACGAAGCTCATCATGATGAAGAGCGACGTGCTCGATGGATTCGACACCATCAAGGCCTGCACCGCCTACAAACTGAAGGATGGTAGCATCACTCGCGATTTCCCCTACGACATCAGCGATGGTCTCATTGAGCCTGTCTATGAAGAACTGCCAGGTTGGAAGACCGACCTCACGAAGATGACCAGCGAGGCTGAATTCCCCAAGGCTTTCTCCGACTACATCGCATTCTTGGAGAAGGAATTGGAAACGCCGATCACCATCGTCAGCGTAGGTCCCGACCGCGAACAGACTATCGAACGAAAATAAACCGGCTCTCTTTATCGAATAAAGATACATGAGAAAAATCGCGTTTTTCCTCACTCTCATGCTCATGCTGACCACCTGTTGCACCAGGATGAGTCAGCATGAGCGCATTCTTGCCGACATCGACAGCCTGACGGAGACCGATGCTGACAGTGCCCGTCGCATGTTGATGCACATGAAGGACGTGATGAAAGATGCGCAACCTGACACCAAAGCCTATTACGACCTGCTCAGGGTGAAAGCCGACGATAAGGCACATCAGCAACATACATCCGACTCGCTCATCACCTCTGTGGTCAATTATCTCGAAAAGCGCGACAAGCATGACCATCTGCCCGAAGCCTACTACTATGTGGGACGCGTCAACACCGACCTGCAGAATGGAGAGAAGGCCATTCTCTTCTTCCACAAAGCCCTTCTGGCCGACAGTCTCAATGAACATACACGTCTGAAGAGTCGTTGTTACGCACAGATTGGCTACATCTACCTGCGTAACGGACTGCTCGACGAGGCGCTCGACATGCAACAACTCGCCTACTTCTATTGTAAAGAGATTGGTGACACGTTGGGAATGCGCTATAGCAGTGAAGACATCCAGACCATCAAAGGTCTGAAGAACGACAGCAACATCACCATCTTGCCGAAAACGGCTCTCATGGCACGAGTACAAAAACTGCATGCACAAGCCCAATCTCAAATACTGAGCACCCAAAAGACCCGTTTAGAGGAAGAAAACTCAAAGGAGCGGCTCTTCATTTGGGTGGTGAGCATCGTTGCCTTAGTGGTCATTGCTATCGCCATCTGGTTCGTCATCCGCCTGCGCAAACAACGGGCATTGAAGAAAGAGGAGGCGGCAGAAATCTTCCTCTCCTCGCAGAGCAAGCGACAATTCTACGACAAGGACATCAACCAACTGCTGTCCACCTATATTTATAAGAATAAGGCGCTGAAGGAAGCTGACTGGAAGCAGATGGAAGAACGGATCTTGGAAGCGTTCCCCACCTTCAAGGAAAGACTCTTCGCCCTCTACCCTCTTTCCGATACCGAATACCGCATCTGCATGCTCATTAAGATGGAGGTTTCACCCTCCAACATCGCCAAATTGATGGCCATCGGCAACAGCGCCGTTTCACAAAATCGTCTCCGCATGCAACAAAAAGTCTTTGACGGACAGGGAACCGCCAAAGATTGGGATAAATTCATCCTTTCCCTGTAATCCATGCAGAATCAAACACTTACGAAAGGCTTGTGAATTATTTGTGAACTCATTTTCCTTCCCCTTCATAAAATGTGAATTATTTGTAAACTCGTATTTTAGGTGTTTTTGGGCAAGAAACCCTATCTTTGCAGCAGAAAATCGTTCCACGTCAAATTGTTTACATTATGAAGACTAACTACATCATTCTTTGGGCTATCCTCAGCCTCACGTTCTCGACCACTTGTCATGGTCAGAATCAGGTACGCGCCTACACGCTTCCACTACCTCTTGATCCTCCGACGAATCAGTGGATAGGAAAAATCGAAATCCCCAACGACTCGGACGTGAAGAAGGAGATAGAAGAAATCGTGAAAGATGCAATGAAGGACACGATGAGGGACACGAAGCAAAACAAGAAGACCCGTAAGCAGTCAAAGATCATCAACCGCACGAAGGAAGGTGTCACCTTTGTGGTGGATGAGAATCTTGCGCCCTTCGAAGAAAAATTCCCCATGGAGAATGCACGGGTAAGAGGAGCAGATGCGCCTTGGCGGATCTTTCAAGAAGAGGGAATGCCAGACGAAACGCAAAAGATAGTTGCCAAGAGTTTCAGCGACGACGATTGGTTTTATGTTTTCAATGGGAAGGACGTGTTCTTCCAGACGATGGTACGGGCATACGCTGAGCATCGCCCACTTGTGCTCTCGCCCGATATGGTGTGGTTGCTCATCAGTCAAGGTTTTGCCCGTTACGTGAATGCGCATTCGGAGGAACTGCGCGACCAGATTGTCAGCCACACGGAGAAGATGGACTTAGTGATAGAGTCCAAGGAAGAATTGATACATGGGAATCCTGATTGGGAGAAACTCATCGCTGGCTTCGCTGCACAAATCGATGAGTACACCCAAGACGACATTGCCAAGATTATTACCGCCGACTTCACTACCACGGGCATCACAGAGCGCATCACCTCGCAGGTCACGTTGATGGAAACGGTGAAAACTTACTTTGACTACATTATTCATTATATAGGATGTGGCATTCCGACCATCACCCTCACAGGTACGCCAGAAGACTGGCAGAAGGTGTTGGAGAAGACGAAGCTGTTGGAGAAGTATGGCATGAAAGGCTGGATCAAGAGCCTCACACCCATCCTGACCGAATTCGTCAATGCCTCCAAAGGAAAACCCAACCAGACTTTCTGGCAAGGTATGGTCAAGAAGGAAACGCCTGACGAACTGGTGGGCAATAAGATTTGCGACCTTCGCGAGCCAACCGTGCTGGACGGCTGGATGCTCAAGCTTTTCCCAGATGAAAACGGGCAGACGCTCGACCAAGTGCCTCATACCCACGAGATGCCCTCAGAGCGCGTGTATGTGACTTTCAGATACCAAATGATCGATCCGGCCAATGGTAACGTCCTCATCGATACCCCAATGGAACTCGTCGCGGGGTATATCGGGGCAGAAGTGGATAGCAAGACCCATGCTCTCACCCCCAAGATGGGTTGGATGGTGCGACAGACAGAGAGCGACGAAAAGATTGTGGAGAAGCTCAAAGAGATGGCTGAAAAAGATTCTTTCGACGGTATCGATTTGCGGGTGAACAGAGTGCCCGAGCATCTTGCCCAGTTGAAGCACATTAAGAAGTTGACCCTCACCTTCACCGACAAGATTGTCCTGCCCGAGTGGATGGACAAGATACAAATCGATGCATTCCGTGTCAAAGGTAAAATCAGCCCAGATGAGATGGATGCCCTCGGCAAAAGGTTCCCTAAAATCATCATCCAGCCCACGAATCGCAAGGATGCTGCTGCCACAGCCGTCTGGGACTCGAGAGATCACAATGGAGTCATCGAGAATAGGACTAAGAGCAAGGCGATGAAGACCAAAGGAAAAAGGAAAATCAGCGGTACAGTGAGCGATGCTGCCGGCCCGCTTTGGGGTGCCAATGTAGTTGAGATAAACGAACAGGGTCGCATCATGAAAGCAACTATCACCGACTCCCATGGTCATTTCACGCTCAAAGTGGTGAATCCTAAAGACAAAATTCGTGTTTCGTACATAGGATTAATAACTGTGGAGCTCGACATGGACAGAAAAAAACATGACATCATCATGGAACCCAATACAACCATCAGGGAGGTAGATATAATCAAACGTAGGAGGACAGTCAACGCCGATGAATTTGAGGGTCTCGAACAAACCCCATCAACCAATCACTAAAACCTATACAATTATGAAAAAGATCATGACAATCATCCTGCTGACCCTTATCGCCAACCATGCAATGGGTCAGGTGGATTACAGCAAGAAGACCGACCGATTCGGTCTCAGTTCCACCCTGCGTTACCAACGAGGGAAAGAAATCAACAAAGAACTCATCGAGATGTTCAAGTACGCAGGAAATCTGGAGGGCAAGAGATGGTGGACAGGGTATTATGTACCCAAGCAGGAATTTCCTGACAAGGATGCCAGTGAGGAAGTCAAGGAGACCATGCGGAAGAAGAGGCAACAAGACATGGAAGAGTATGAGGATAAGGAAGAAGAGATGCAGAAAATCCATCCTTGTTACCAACATCTCTTCATCAACGCCACCTCTTTCTATCCCCCTCATGCGCTCAGTTACGATTCCAAGGACACTACCCTTGTCACACTGAGTCCCGGTAAGGAAACTGCCTCTTCCCGAAACATCGAAATGGGGAAAAACACGGTGCGCATCTGGAAAATGAAGGTAAATAGGGATACCTACAACTCCATCCAGACGCTCCACATGCTCGTCATCTACACCGCTGTCCCTATGGACGCCATCAGCGGCCAACTCGATGGCACACTCTACTACATCACATGGAGCGACTGGCGAGGGGATCACTTGGTCCAGTCCCCCAGCGGTGCCGAATCAACTACTGCCAAACGAGTCCTCAAGGTGTTTGATGACATCATGAACGCTGTGGGCGGGCAAAACCAAGAGGAACTGCAAGCGCTCATGCCCACCGTCCATGAACTCATCGCCCACTACCGAAGCCTACTCCATCCCGATGTCATCGTCGATGAAAAGCTGAATCTGGACATGGAGAAATATGATGGCAATTAGAAGCCTTTCAACAACTTTGTGTACAGCGAGATGGCATCGTCTATCTCGCTGATTTTGATGTACTCATCAGCCGTGTGGGAACGTGATGACTCACCTGGGCCGAGTTTGAGCGATGGGAAACGCATCAGGGCTTGGTCGCTCAATGTGGGCGAGCCAAAAGGCGTGAGTCCTTCCTTGATGCAAGCCTGAACGAAAGGATGCTCTGCAGAAATGGATGAGGAAGAAAGCCGGAAGGAACGCGCCTTCAGTTCCGATGTCAGATGCTCTTGGAAGAAGGCGAAGATTTCCTCGTTCGTATAACACTCGTTCGACCGCACATCGATAGTGAACGTGCAGACGTCTGGGATGACATTATGCTGGGTGCCGGCATTGATGATGGTCACCGTCTGCTTCACAGGACCTAAAAGCTCCGTCTGCTTGGGGAACTGCCAACCGGAGAGCCACTGGATGTCCTTCATGGCATGATAGATGGCATTGTCACCCTCGTTGCGAGCCGCATGACCGGCCTTACCATGAGCAGTAGCATCAATGACCATCAGTCCCTTCTCTGCAATGGCAGGCTGCATGCCTGTCGGCTCACCCACAATGGCGAAATCAATCGGAGGAAGGAGGGGAAGGACGGCCTCAATGCCATTCTTGCCAGAAACTTCCTCTTCACAGGAGGCCAAAAAGATAAAATGGGGGGCAATGGGCTTCCCATCAAACCCATTCAACCCATTAGACCCAATAAGCCCAAGATAAGTCATCAGTAGCGCCACCAGGCCACCTCCACAGTCATTGCTGCCCAATCCATAGAGTTTGTCGTCCTCAATAGTTGGGGTGAATGGATCGTGCTGCCATCCCGCCACGGGCTTGACCGTGTCGATATGGGCATTCAAAAGGATCAGCCCCCCAGCCCCCGAAGGGGGAGGGCTAACGCGATGCTCCTCATTAGTTTCCCACTGCGAATGCCCTCCCCCTTCGGGGGTCGGGGGGCTGCACCACACGTTGTTCCCGTGCCGTTGGGGGTTCAGTCCTTTTTCTTTCATATATGCCTCCAGCACATCTGCAGCCGCTTTCTCGTCGCGACTGATCGAGGGCGTGGCAATCAGCCTCTTCAGCAGTTCCACCGCTTCGGTGGTCATTTGGGGGTTCTTCATTGATGCCTTATGTTTTTAGATGTATGGGTCTTTAATCATTGATGACGGTGATGCGTCCTTGTAGTTCTGTATAACGCGCATCAATCACACCGCCAAGAGCGTTAAATCTTTTCATCATTTCTTCTTTCTATACTCTTACATGATTTTCAGGGGGCAAAGTTACGCAATTCTTCACAAAACAAGAAACAAAATCCACGAATATTTGTTATTGACTCTTTTATTATTGATCATTTTCCCTTTGTTTTTTTGTCGTATCAGTATTTATTTGTATTTTTGCCGGCAAAATCGGATTACATTCAAACCAACAATCCTATTTAAATGACAACAATGAAAAGATTTCTTGTGGTTTTGTGTGCTATGGTGCTGATGATGTCTGCTTACGCCGACATTATAAAGGGGCGCGTGGTGGACGCTGAGACGAAAGAGCCACTGCCGGATGCCTCGGTGACGCTGACGCAGAAATACGATATGGGGTCATCGACGGCGTGGGGCAAGGCCGATTCGCTGGGCGTGTTCTGTCTGCATGCTGATGGGAAGTGCACCATCGAGGCTTCGATGCTGGGCTATTACTCGAAGTCGAAGACGGTGCTGGTGTTCAGCGACAGCCGTAAGGACACGCTCGATATAGGCGATATTGAGCTGAAGATGTCGCCGCAGATGCTGAAAATGGTGGAGGTGACGGGACGCGCCCGACGCTTTACTGTGCGGGGCGACACCATTGTGTTCCATCCTGAGGCTTTCCACTTGCAGGAGGGCGCACGACTTGACGAACTTATCAGAAAACTGCCAGGTGTGGAGGTTGATGGCGAAGGCAAGATGTCGTGGAACGGTAAGCCTATTCGTCTGACGATGGACGGAGAGGGCATGATGGGTGGCGACCAGTTGATGAGTCAACTGCCAGCCGAGGCCGTGCAGGACATCAAGGCGTACAACAAGGCATCGGAATTCTCGGAACGGACGGGCAAGGATGACGGCACGCAGGATATGGTGCTCGACCTGACCATCAAGCCTGGATTCCTAGATCGATGGTATGGCGACGTGAAGGCGGGCTACCAGACGCCGGAGTACTACGAGGGCGAGGTGACGATGAACCGCCTGTCGAAGACCGACCCCGTGATGGTGTTCGCCAATGCCAACAACATAGACAAGACCATCAGCAAGAGCATGAACGGATGGTTCAGCGGCTGGGGCAACGGCTACGGGCAGGAGCAGGGCGGTGCCGCCGGCTATCAGCACAAGTGGAACAAGAAGGAGGGCACACAGGAGATGAAGAGCCAATACAGCATCACTGGCGGCTTGTCGCACGACGACAACTGGGCCACATCGCACGAAGAGACAGAGAACTACCTACCAAATACCGCTGCCATGCGCACCGCAAGCGAGACGTATCACCGCGACCACAGGCTGAATCCTCGCCTGAATGCCGATCTGCGCTGGGCCAGAGACTCGCTGAATACATTCTCCCTGAGTGCTGGTGTGGGGCATAAGAACAAACGCTCGCATAGCAGACAAACTACGGAGCAAGAGGAAATGACAGCAAGCGACTATATGCCAACACTCTCACAATACGTGGGAAGCCATAGCGACGGACACGAGACCGCGCTCAACACAAGAGCCGGATGGGAACACTACGTTAAAGACGGCTCGCTCGGTGCAAGCGTTCAACTGGACTATACCGACGGAAAGAGCAACGACTGGACTGACCGTACAGTCACCTCGCACATCACCTCGCTCAATTCCTCACGGTTGAGCCAGTTCTCCACCTCGCCGACCTCAAATTTCAAAACAGGGGTCGAGGCACATCACGCCCGCTGGCTCACCAAGAAATGGATGATGCAGATACAATACAACTTCAATCACAGGCACGAAAAAAACGACCGCGACTTCATGACCGACGGAGTGGCCGATGCCGCGAACTCCTATCGAGATCACTACACAATCAACAGTCACTCACTGCAAATGTCTTCCACCATCAATCTCGCCTCGCTGCAAATCATGCCCAGCGTCAAGGCCAGATGGCTGCGTGAGAGTCAGGACTACCAGCGCGGCATGCTCGATACCGCCGCCGTGCGCCACTCCTTCCTCGTAGACCCGTCGCTGCGGGCAACGCTGAAACTGAACAAGACTATAGGCTTTGAACTAAACTACGGCTTCAGCACATCGAAGCCAAGACTCCTACAGACCATCGGCTACCGCGACCTCACCGACCCGCTCTTCATCACCGAAGGGAACCCCAGCCTGAAAGACATCCACAGTCACAACGTAAGACTCTCGTACAACATGGTGCTCGCCCGCAGCCAGACATCGCTAAGTGCCAGCATCGCCTTTAATACCAGCGACTGCGATCGCGTGACAGCCCTCAGCTACAACCCCGCGACCGCCGTCTATATCAGCCGTCCCGAGAACGTCCGAGGCATTCGTACATGGGAGTACCGTCTCAATATAGACCAAGCCCTCGGCGAATTGTTCCGTTTGGAGAACGACTTCCGGCTCAACACTGGGCAGCACTACGGCTACCTGACCCTGCTGCCCACGCAGACCGAGCGGACGTTGAACCGGCAGATCAACTTTCACCCCAAAGAACGCCTCACACTCTCGTTTGACAAGAATTGGCTGAAAGCTTCCGTGTTCGCAAAAATCGAGGCCGATCGTTTGAGATTCTCTGCTTCTCCAGAACAGAACACCACGCTTTGGGACAACCAATTCGGCATCAAAGCCGAGGCTACCGTGAGCACCTTTGTCTTCGAGACAGACCTCACAGAAACTACTCGCCGAGGCTATGCGGCTCAGTCGATGAACCGCAACCTGCTGCTCTGGAATGCAGCCGTCACGTGGAAAGTCTTGAAGAACAAGGCCCGTCTGAAACTGGAGTTCGAGGATATCCTGAACAAGCAGGACAACTTCAGGAGTGAACGCTCCGCCTATCAGCACAGCACCTCATGGAGTGACTTCCGCCATCACTACGTCAACATCAGCTTCACATATCATCTTGACGCAAAGGCCAAGGAATAGCCATGATGATGTGTGTCATACAGACTACGGAGATGTATCGCTGTTTTATATCGTAAGGAAGTCTTTGCTATTCATATTTAATTTTAAAATAGTCAAGAAAAGCTCGTCAATACATCTGCATGTTACGATTCTGTGCCAGGACGTCATAGCGGATGCCGTCTTCAAGCATGGAAACGCCAATCTTCTCAGAGGGAGCAGGATGGGTGGTTTTCGCAGTGATGGGACGCGGACGGACTGGCTTGTGGATGTCGGTGGTCTGATAGATGGTGTCGCGTACTACCTGAGAGACGATGACGGTATCGACCTTCACGATGGTGTGTGCCACAGGCTGTTGGGGTGTCCCAACTTCGGCAGACGGACGCAGGAGGAAGCCCAAGGCAAAGCCGACAAGACAAGCGGCAGGAACGGCAATGTACCAAGCGGCGCTGTAACGTGGTTGCCAAGGACGGACGGGGAGTTGGCTGTTCTGCTTGTCGCGGAGACGACGGGCGGCGACGAAGATCTCCTCATCGCTGATATTAGTTGGGTGTTGTGGTTTGTTCGTCATAATGTTGAAGTTTTTTACGGATGATACTTACGGTTTTGTGGAGTCTCGATTTGACCGTTCCTTCTGGAATCCCTTCAATTTGGGCTATCTGTGGGACGGTCAGTTCTTCCTCATAGCGGAGGGAGAAGAGGAGTCGGAGTGGAGGTGGTAGCGACTGGAGAACATTCCAAAGGGCTTCTTCGAGGCATTCGCGGTCGAGTTTCACTTCAATGTCTTCGTCGGTCTGGGGTTCAGCATCGTCAAGCGAGGAGAGATAGTTGGTGACTTGCTCATTGTGGCGATAAACGTTCTTGCAGAGGTTGTAGGCGATGGAGAAGAACCAAGTGGCGACGTTGTTACCAGTCTCATAGCGGTCGCGGGCTTCATAGATGCGGAGGAAGACATCGTGGGTGAAGTCTGCTGCAGAATCGGTATCGCCTCCGAGTTGTCGGAAGAAGAAGCCCTGTAGCCGTCGGACATACCGACGGTACAGTTCTTCGAAGGCCGACTCGCTGCCTCGGCTGACCCGTTGCATCAGTTCCTCGTCGGAGAGTTGGCGATTGGATTTGAAGAGTAGGATGCTCATTGCTTAGTCTTTGTTAATGATCTCCAACTTTTCTTTCCAATTATCCATATCGTAGTCCTCCTTCTCCCATCGATTCGCGATGTTGGTCAGCAGATCCTTGAGCCACATGTAGCGGTCTGGATTGTGCTTGTTGTAGTAGGGCAATTGGTCGCACAGTAACTCGATATAGCTGGTGCTGTAGTAAAAATTCCAGCCTCCGAAGCGTTGCTGGTCTTCCTGGCGCTCGGGTTGAAACGACATACGGAGATATTCGAGCCAATAGCGTGATTCGATGTTGCGTCGCTTCACCGCCATATTGTCATAGGGCTTAGGCGAGTAGCGAAGGGTGAGCCCCTCGTTGTAGAAGCAGGGCTTCAGTTCGGCAGGAATTCCTTCCATGAGGTTGATGGAGGTAACGCTGATGGCCGATAGATAGACCGGACGCTTCGAGTGGGCGCAGATGTGGCGGAAGATGGCGGGATAAGACTCTTCCTGAAAAGAGGAATCTATTTTCTTCCATGTCTCATCATCGCATCCAATCCCAATGCGCTTGAATAAAGACTTCACGTACTCACGATCTACTGCCACATTCTCGTCGTAAAGAATCTTGTCGCGATGCACACCCTTCACCAGTTGCAGGATGAGCTTGCCAAGCACGTCACCCTCATGGGCACCGATATAGACACCACCTTCCTCCATGCCCTGGAGTTCATTGAAATGATATTGAAGAGCCTCTGGCGAGAATAGCCCACGTTGGTAGTACTTAGTCAGCAAGTCGGTCAGCCCTATGGTATCGTTCCTCATGATGAGCACATGTGCCCACCGATTATAATCGCCTTCCACGGCATCTTCTGGCAAGGTGGAGATGGCAGAGTCTGCCACAGCATCGCGGAAAGCAAAGAACTCATCCGATGTCCAGTTCTCCTCCCGATAGGCACCTTCGTAAGCACTATAATAGAAAGTATACGTGTGGGGAATGGCTTGTTTCATACGACCCACTACGTTCAATTCCTTCTTCAGGTCTTCGCCTTCCTGCCAATTCTTCCAATGCTTTTGCTCCACCATGCTGTTCGACACCTCGAAGAGGTTGCGCCACGCCCGTTCATCTTTCGGGTGCTGAGCGACAAAGTCGTTGCAGTAATTGTAGAGACTGTCGAGTTTGGCGGAATTGAGGGATAGGAAACTAAATTGTTCCAACCGTTCCGTTTCCTGTGCGCTGACGCTGACCGAACCCATCAGGGTCATCAGCAAGGCAGTTATCATAATCTTTTTCATTGTTCTGTTGTCTTTTTTAAGATGATTAAATGGTAGAAAGCCATTGACGTCTTTATGCTTTACATGACAGCATACACTTTAAGAACGAAATCGTTCACGAAAATTGTGCTTTTTTTTGCTAAATCACAAAAAAATACAAAAATACTTCGTACCTTTGCACGTCAAATGACGATAATTATATAAAGAACAAGATAATGGCACAGCAAGAAGACATTTTCAAAAAGGTGGTCAGCCACTGCAAAGAGTATGGGTTTGTGTTCCCATCCTCAGAGATTTATGACGGATTGGGCGCCGTGTATGACTACGGTCAGAACGGTGTGGAACTGAAGAACAATATCAAGCAATACTGGTGGCAGTACATGGTGCTCCTGCACGAGAACATCGTGGGCATCGACTCTGCCATCTTCATGCACCCCACCATCTGGAAGGCATCGGGTCATGTGGATGCGTTCAACGACCCGCTCATCGACAATCGTGACTCGAAGAAGCGCTATCGCGCAGATGTGCTCATCGAGGATCAGATAGCCAAGTACGATGAGAAGATTGAAAAGGAAGTGGCCAAGGCTCGCAAGCGTTTTGGCGATGCCTTTGATGAGGCTCAGTACAGAGCCACCTCGCCACGTGTACTGGAGGAGCAGGCTAAGCGCGATGCCCTGCACCAGCGCTATCAGGAGGTGATGAATGCCGAGGGTGGCATTGATCTGGAAGGCCTGAAGCAAATCATCCTCGATGAGGGAATCGTCTGCCCTATCAGTGGCACAAGAAACTGGACGGACGTGCGTCAGTTCAACCTAATGTTCAAGACGGAGATGGGTGCTGCCGCTGAGGGGGCATCAACCATCTACCTGCGCCCAGAGACAGCTCAGGGTATCTTCGTGAACTACCTGAACGTGCAAAAGACAGGACGCATGAAGATTCCTTTCGGCATCGCACAGATTGGTAAGGCTTTCCGCAACGAGATTGTAGCTCGTCAGTTCATCTTCCGCATGAGGGAGTTCGAACAGATGGAGATGCAGTTCTTCGTGAAGCCCGGCACGGAATTGACTTGGTTTGAGGAGTGGAAGAAGCGTCGTATGGCTTGGCATCAGGCTTTGGGCTTCGGCGAAGAGAACTACCGTTTCCACGACCACGACAAGCTGGCACACTATGCCAACGCTGCCACCGATGTGGAGTTCAAGATGCCATTCGGATTCAAGGAAGTGGAGGGTATTCATTCTCGCACGAACTTCGACCTCTCTCAGCACGCCAAGTACAGTGGTAAGAAGATTGAATATTTCGACCCCGACGACAATACCTCTTACACTCCTTACGTCATCGAGACGTCGATTGGTGTGGATCGCATGTTCCTCTCTGTGATGTGCCACAGCTATTGTGAGGAGCAGCTGGAAGGTGGCGACACCCGCGTGGTGCTCCGTCTGCCTGCCGCATTGGCTCCTATCAAGTTGGCCGTGTTCCCACTCACCAAGAAGGACGGCCTGCCAGAGAAGGCTCGCGAAATCATCGACAGCCTCAAGTTCCACTTCAACTGCAAGTATGAGGAGAAGGATCAGATTGGTAAGCGCTATCGCCGTCAGGATGCCATCGGCACACCTTTCTGTGTGACCGTCGACAACCAAACGCTGGAGGACAACACCGTCACCCTGCGTTATCGCGACACGATGAAGCAAGAGCGTGTGAACATCGCTGACCTGCGTGGCATCATCGAAGACCAGGTGACCATCACCAGCCTGCTGAAGAACTTGAAATAATATGAAAAGGCTTTTCTACATATTGCCCATGCTTACCCTCCTCTTCCTCTCCTCTTGTAGCGAGAAAGATGAGGTGAGCGAATATGAAAACTGGCAGGCAAGGAATCAGCACTATGTGGATTCCATTGCCTCCCTTGCCAATGCCGGCACCGACGGATGGACGAAGATGTTGGTGTACTATCTGGTTGACTCGAAGGAGAACCCTGACAAAGACAACAACCACTATGTCTATATCAAGAAGTTGGAGAACGGGACAGGCACACAGTCTCCTGAATTCAAGGATTCAGTTCGTGTGCACTATATCGGACGACTCATTCCATCTTCTTCCCATCCACAGGGGTATGTCTTCGGCAAGAGTTACAGCACCTACACCTTCAATGAGGATACGGACGTGCCTGCGCTGATGAACACAGGTGAAAGCGTGATTGCCACCCCTCTCATGCACATGGTGGAGGGTGACCGATGGAAAGTGGTGGTTCCGTATTTTATTGGATACGGCACAAATGACTATTCTCTGGCCGGCATTCCAGGCTACTCATCACTCACTTTCGACGTGAAGCTCGCGCGTATCTATAAATATAGAATAGATACAGACACCACTTGGCATTAACCAACTCACGCGCAAGGCGACTTCCGCCATTCGGACAGTTATAAAAAAGGAGGGCATCCACGATTGTGATGGATGCCCTCCTTTAGTTCTCTCTCTTATTTCACATTTCCGACCTTAATCAGGTACTCTGCAATCTGAACAGCATTGAGTGCAGCGCCTTTCTTGATTTGGTCGCCTGAGAGCCAGAAGGTGAGGCCATTCTCGTTGGCAAGGTCTTTGCGAACACGACCCACATACACATCATCCTTTCCTGCTGTGTAGAGTGGCATGGGGTACTTCTGATTCTTGGGATCATCAATGAGCGTTACGCCGTCAGCGGCAGCGATGGCTTTCTGTGCATCCTCCACAGAGATGGGCTTTTCAGTCTCCACCCAAACAGCCTCTGAGTGAGCACGAAGGGATGAGATACGCACACACATAGCAGAGCACTTGGCATCCGTGTGCATAATCTTGCGTGTCTCATTGAACATCTTCATCTCCTCCTTCGTGTAACCATTATCCTGGAACACGTCAATCTGAGGAATCACGTTGTAAGCCAACTGATAAGCGAACTTGTTCACAGTAGGCTCCTTGCCTTCCACCAGTTCCTTGTACTGCTGTTGCAGTTCAGCCATTGCGGCAGCACCAGCACCAGAAGCGCTCTGATAGCTTGCCACGTGGATGCGCTGGATGTGGCTCAGTTTCTCGATGGGCTGAAGCACCACTACCATCATGATGGTCGTGCAGTTAGGGTTGGCGATGATGCCACGAGGACGGTTCAGCGCATCAGCAGCGTTGCACTCTGGCACCACCAATGGCACATCATCGTCCATGCGGAAAGCGCTGGAGTTGTCAATCATCACAGCACCAAACTTCGTGATGTCCTCAGCAAATTCCTTTGATGTGCCAGCACCAGCAGAAGTGAAAGCGATGTCAACGCCCTTGAAGTCGTCACCATGCTTCAGCAACTGCACCTCATACTCCTTGCCACGGAAGGTGTATTTTCTTCCAGCACTACGAGTAGAGCCAAACAGCACAAGTTCGTCAATTGGGAAATTTCTCTCATCAAGAACACGAAGGAATTCCTGTCCTACGGCACCACTGGCGCCAACGATTGCTACTTTCATCTTATTACCTTATTTATTAAAATTTCTTACCTTTTTACTAAAAACGCTGCAAAGGTAATCATTTTGAGTGAAAAGTGAAAAGTGAAAAGTGAAAAATCTAAGTTACATGCCATTCGGACGGGTTTGAAACATAGATTTTTCACTTTTCACTTTTCACTTTTCACTTTATTCCGTACCTTTGCGAAAAATTTCACTTTGGACGTAATCACCACATATTTGCCCGTCACCGACCCGACTTGGATTTTCTTCCTCGTGCTCTGCGTGATTTTGTTTGCTCCTATGATTTTCAGCAAACTCCACATTCCCCATATCATCGGAATGATTCTGGCTGGTGTGCTGATTGGTGAGAACGGCTTCAACATCCTGGCACGCGACGCCTCTTTTGAGCTGTTTGGCAAGGTGGGCATCTACTTCATCATGTTCTTGGCAGGTTTGGAGATGGACATGCAAAACCTGAAGCAGAACCGCACGAAAGGCGTCATCTTTGGCATCATCACCACCTTCTTCCCCTTCGTTTTGGGTTTCGTGGCAGGTTATTACTTCCTCGACTACAGCCTGTTGGCCTCCCTTCTGTTGGCCTGCATCTTTGCTTCCCACACGCTGGTGGCCTACCCTATCGTGGGACGCTACGGACTCAGCAATGCCCCTTCTGTCACCATCTCTGTGGCGGCGACGATGATAGCCCTGCTCTCTGCCCTGCTCTTCTTGGCAGGCATTGCTGGCACCATCAGAGGGACAGGCGACGTGTGGTTCTGGCTGTTCTTTGCTGTAAAAGTGGCCGTCTATCTCTTTGGCATGTTCTTCCTCCTGCCACGCCTCATCCGTGTGTTCTTCAGGAAATATAGCGACCCCGTCATCCAATTCACCTTCACGCTGGCAGTCGTGTTCCTCTCTGCCGCCACAGCCGAGCTCTGCGGACTGGAAGGCATCTTTGGGGCGTTCCTTTCAGGCTTGGTACTCAATCGCTTTGTGCCCAACACCTCGCCGTTGATGAGTCGCATCGAGTTTATCGGCAATGCCATTTTCATTCCCTACTTCCTGATTGGCGTGGGCATGTTGGTGAATGTGGCGCCGATGTTCCGTGAAGGCAAGGCCGCAGTAGTGGTGACCATCATGGTGGTGGCTGGCACATTGTCAAAATACATAGCAGCGTACATCAGCCGAAAACTATTCCACATGACCCGTGCAGAGGGCGTGATGATGTTTGGCTTGACGGAGGCGCATGCCGCTGGTGCATTGGCGATGGTGATGGTGGGTTTGAAATTGGAGACAGCGCCAGGTGTGCCCCTCATGAACAACGCCGTGCTGGATGGTGTGGTGATGATGATTCTCATCTCGTGCATCATCTCCTCCATCGCCACAGACCAAGCCGCCAAGAAGTTGAAGGTGCAGGGCGACAGTACCAACAAGAAGACGCGAAGAGACAGTACGGCTCTCGACGACGAGAAGATTCTCATCCCCATCAACGAACCCAGCAATATCGGCACGCTCATGTCCACCGCCTTCATGATGCGCAACCGCCAACTGAACCGTGGACTCATCTGCCTCAACATCATCAACGATGCCGACCTCAGCGAGAAGACACAGGCACATAGCCGTGAGTGCTTAGAGATGGCCACTCGGCTCGCTTCGGCTGCCGATGTGCCTGTGCAGACCCAGACGCGACTCGCCGTCAACTTCGCCACAGCCACCATCCACGCCCTGCGTGAGAACGATGCAAGCGAATTGCTCATTGGCCTGCATCGCCAGCGCCACAAAGGGGATTCTTTCCTCGGACTCTTTGCCCAAGGACTCATCGATGGCCTCATGCGCCAAATCATCATCGTCAACCTGCACATCCCTGCCAACACCATCCGCAAGATTGTGGTGGCTGTGCCTGAAAAGGCTGAATACGAACGTGGCTTCTATCGATGGATCAACCGCTTGGCACGTATGGCTGAGGATCTTGGCTGCCAGATGGTGTTCTATGCACCAGAAGCGACCAACGACCTCATCTTCAGATATATGCGTGAACGTCACAAGAGCGTGCGCGACGACTACGAGATTCTCGATTCGTGGAACGACTTCCCAGCCTTGCGCCACGAAATCAACCCCGACCAGCTCCTCGTGGTGGTCACAGCCCGTCGAGACAGTATCTCCTACCAGAGTTCATTCGCCAAACTGCCCCATCAGCTCCAGCAAGACTTCACCAACACCAGCCTCATGCTCATCTACCCAGACCAGCAGGAGCAGACCAACGCACACAATGCCTTCACCGATCCCAATCGCCACAATGCCATCAGCAGTTCCTCACGCATCGGCAAGTGGCTCAGCAAGTGGATTGGCGAGATGGGTTAACCAGCCATTCGGCGAAGTCTCGTCATAACGTAATAACGAAATAACGTAATCTCGATAAATGATAACTCTCCAAAACATCACCAAATCCTTTGGCACCCTCCAAGTGCTCAAAGGCATCGACCTCCACATCGACAAGAGCGAAGTGGTCAGCATCGTGGGACCGTCAGGAGCAGGCAAGACCACCCTGCTCCAAATCATGGGCACCCTTGACACCCCTGACACAGGTTCCGTATGCGTGGACGGCATCGACGTGACCCGCCTCAAAGACAAAGACCTTGCCCGCTTCCGCAACCAGAAGCTCGGTTTCGTCTTCCAGTTCCACCAGCTCCTGCCTGAATTTACGGCTTTAGAGAACGTGTGCATCCCAGCCCTCATCGCAGGGAAGAGCAAGAAGCAGGCCACTGAACGCGCCAAGGAACTGCTCGACTTCCTCAACCTCAGCGATCGCGCAAAGCACAAACCTGCCGAACTCTCAGGTGGAGAAAAACAGCGGGTGGCTGTGGCTCGTGCCCTCGTCAACAACCCCTCCATCATCCTTGCCGACGAACCCTCTGGTTCGCTCGACTCCAAGAACAAGGCTGAACTCCATCAGCTCTTCTTCGACCTGCGTGACCAGTTCGGACAGACCTTCGTCATCGTCACACACGACGAGACCCTATCCCAACTCACAGACCGTACCATCCACATCAAGGACGGACTCATCGACGCCCAAACTGATGCGCTCAACTTCATCGACTCCCCCATCACTCAACCCTCCCCCGTGCTCGGAGGTTTCCCTTCCGAGCCCCTCCTAACCCTCAACTCTAAACCCTCAACTCTAAACCCCTCATCCGACAATGGCAGCACTACAACTGGGCAAGCGGAATCAACTGAAAGTCTTGCGTAAGAAAGAACACGGGGTTTACCTCGAAGGTGGCGACATAGGCGACATCCTGTTGCCCAAACGCTACGTGCCCCAAGGAACCAAGATAGGCGACATCCTCGACGTCTTCCTCTATCTCGACCAAGAGGAACGCCTCGTGGCCACCACTGAGCATCCCCTCATCGAGGTGGGACAATTCGCCTACCTCGAATGTACCTGGACCAACGAATACGGTGCCTACCTCAACTGGGGACTGATGAAAGACCTCTTCTGCCCCTTCCGTGAGCAGAAAGTGCGCATGCAACGTGGCCAGCGCTATCAGGTCTATTGCTACATCGACGACAAGACCTATCGCATCGTCTGTTCCAGCAAGATAGAGAAGTTCCAGAAGGCCATTGCTGAGCAGGGGCAAGGAGCAACAGGTAAGGGGCAAGGAGCAAGGAGCAAAGGGCAAGAGGACATGCCAGCCGACCGTCGTGTCCTCATCGGCGACTTCTCCACCCGTCTTTTCGAGCACCTCAAACTCTCCGAGAAAGGCTTCACCCCCTACCACGACAAGTCGCCAGCCGAAGACATCTATGCCACCTTTGGTGTGAGCAAGAAAGTCTTCAAGCAAGCCGTAGGCGACCTCCTCAAGCGTGGCCTCATCCAAATCCTGCCCAACGGCATCGAACTGACCATCCAAGGCAAAGCCACAGGCGTAGAAGAATAACGTAGGTGATAATTTTAATGTGACAATTGTGACAAAGGAAAGGGGCATTTTTGCGTGGTATTGTACAAAAAACATTAAAAAAAGCAGTTTTTGGGGTTTGGGGACAGAGTATCAGCAAAATAAACGCTAACTTTGCATGATTTTGTGCATTAAAAGCAATCATTAAACAATAAAGACAAAATGAAAAAAATGATGATGATGGCAGCTTCAGTAGCTGTGGCTGCCATGACTATGGTTTCTTGCGACAACAATGCAAGTAGTAATCTTAAGGATGAAGTGGACACGATCGCTTATGACCTCGGCGTGGCTCAGTCTGAGGGTCTGAAGCAGTACATGACTTACCAGCTTGGTGTGGACTCGACTTACATCGACGAGTTCATTAAGGGTATGAAGGAAGGTGCTGTGAACGAGACTGACCCCAAGAAGGAGGCTTACATGAAGGGTCTCGAGATTGGTCAGCAGGTTCAGCAGATGGCCAAGGGTCTGAGTCAGCAGATTTATGCTGATGACTCCACGAAGTCTGTGAATGTGAAGAACATCGTGGCTGGTCTGGTGGCTGGTCTGAAGGGTACGGAGACAATGACGGCTGAGGAAGCTGGAAATATCTTTAACGAAAAGTTGGCCAATCGTCTCTATGGCGAGAACAAGACGGCTGGTGAGAAGTATCTGGCAGAGAACAAAAAGAAGGAAGGCGTGAAGACTACTGCCAGCGGTTTGCAGTACAAGGTGCTGGTTGAGGGTACTGGCGAACTTCCATCTGACACGGCTAAGGTGCAGGTAAATTACGAGGGTAAGCTGATTGACGGAACTGTGTTCGACAGCAGCTACACTCGCAATGAGCCTTTCACAGTTGACTTGGCTCGTGGTGGTGTCATCAAGGGCTGGATTGAGGTGCTGAAGATGATGCCTGCTGGTTCGAAGTGGGAAGTGACCATTCCTCAGGAGCTCGGCTATGGTTCTCAGAACATGGGTCAAATCAAACCTTACTCTACACTTATTTTCACCATCGAAGTGCTGAAGTAGTTTAGAGTTAAGAGTTTAGAGTATAGAGGAAAAATGAAAAAGATAATCATATTGACAATGGCAGCGTTTGCAATGGCAAGCGCTGCTGTTGCGCAGACAGAGACTAAGGATTCTGTCTGGGCAGCGAAAGAGGCTGCCAAAGCCAAGAAGGTGCAGGATGCTGCTGACCTGAAGGCTTTCAAGGAGAAACAAAAGGCTGACCTCGTCGCTTTCATCGAGGCGCAGAAAACAGGCGTAAAGGCTGCTGCATCTACAGAAGAGTTCAAGTTGGAGAAGCCGACATTGACCACTCCTGCCGACTCGATGGCTTACCTCTTTGGTGTGGCTCAGTCAACAGGTCTGAAGGACTTCATTTCCAAGCAGTTTGGCGTGGACGATGAGCATCTCAACCGCTTTGCTGAGGGTGTGCTCTATCGTACAAATGTTGACCCTGAGGACAAGGATCAGAATGCTTACTTGGCTGGTAATCAGATTGGCAGCCAGGTTCTTCAGATGACCAAGCAGTTCTCAGACGACTACTATTCAGCCGACCCAGGTCAGAGCATCGATAGGAAGCTTGTTGCCAACGGCATCCTCGCCGGTTTGTTGGGACAGAGCATCATGCCTCCAGTCAATGCCAGTCAGGAGTTCCAGACGAAGATGACTGCCCGTCAGGAAGCCAACAAGGAGAAACTTTATGGTGCGAACCGTGAGGCAGGCGAGAAGTTCCTCGAAGAGAACAAGACCAAGCCGGGTGTGGTTTGCACAGCCAGCGGTTTGCAGTACAAGATTCTCACTGAGGGAACAGGTGCGAAGCCTACTGCTTCTCAGAAGGTGAGCGTGGACTATGAGGGCCGCCTCATCGATGGCACCGTGTTCGACAGCAGTTACAAGCGTGGTCAGCCAGCCACTTTTGGCGTGAAGCAGGTGATTGCAGGATGGACGGAGGCTCTTCAGCTGATGCCTGTGGGTTCGAAGTGGGAACTTTACATCCCCTATCAGCTGGCCTACGGAGATCGTGAGCAGAGCAAGGACATCAAGCCTTATTCAGCCCTGATCTTCACCGTTGAACTGAAAGGAATCGAATAGTATAGAGTTTAGGGTTTAATATGAAAAAATATAATATTGTCAATAACGTCGTGGGATGGGTGGTGTTTGCCATCGCGGCCTTCACCTATTGCTCCACGATTGAACCCACGGCCAGTTTCTGGGACTGTCCTGAGTTCATCACCACAGCCGCCAAATTGGAGGTAGGTCACCCCCCTGGCGCACCTTTCTTCATGCTGTTTGGTAATCTCTTCTCGCTCTTTGCCAGCGATGCGACGCAGATTGCCAAGATGATTAACACGATGAATGCCCTGCTGAGTGCTGGCTGTATCTTGTTCCTCTTCTGGAGCGTGACCCATCTGGCCAAGAAACTCTTGGTGAAAGACGGTGCGGAACCCTCTGTGGGTCAGTTGCTTGCCGTGATGGGTAGTGGTATTGCAGGTGCCCTCATCTACACATGGTCAGACACCTTCTGGTTCTCGGCTGTGGAGGGTGAGGTCTATGCTTTTTCCAGTTTCTTCACCGCATTGGTATTCTGGCTCATCCTGAAATGGGAAGACAATGCCGACCAACCTCATTCTGACCGTTGGCTCGTGTTCATCGCCTATTTGGTGGGACTCTCCATCGGTGTGCACCTTTTGAACTTGCTTTGTATCCCAGCCATCGTGCTCGTCTATTATTATAAGATGAGTAAGAACCCAACAGGAAAGGGTTCCTTGCTCGTGCTGGGTGTGTCAGTCATCATCGTGGCAGCTGTGCTCTATGGTATCGTGCCAGGCATCGTGAAGATTGGCGGTTGGTTCGAGTTGCTGTTTGTCAATGAGTTAGGTATGCCCTACAACATCGGCCTCTACATCTACCTCACCCTGCTCACCATCGCTTTGGTGTGGGCATTGTGGGAGACGACCAAGGCTGTGAGCGAGAAGCGCATGTACATCTCGTTCATTGTCTGCACAGGCCTCTTGGGTATTCCATTCTACGGACACGGTGTCGCTTCTGTAGTGATTGGTATCATCGTCTTGGGCATTATTGCAGGCGTGCTCTTCTTCACCAAGAAAGCCACTCCTCGCATCCTCAATACAGCCATCCTCTGCATGACACTGATGACCGTCGGATATAGCTCTTACGCAGTCATCGTCATCCGTTCCACAGCCAATCCTCCAATGGATCAGAACTCCCCAGAGGATGTGTTCACATTGGGTGAATACTTGGGTCGTGAGCAGTATGGTGACCGTCCCCTCTTCTTTGGTCAGACCTACAAATCACAGCCAGAGATCAAGGACAATGGAGATGGAACTCTCTCCTACGCTACTGAAAAGGGAGCACCCGTCTATCAGCGCAAGGACAAGGAGAACGAGAGCGAGAAGGATGAGTATGTGAAGATTCGCGACAAGTTCACGCTCAAGTACCCATCCAACCAGAGCATGCTCTTCCCTCGCATCTATAGCGATGATCCCAATCATGTGCAGGCCTACGAGTCTTGGTTGGGCACGGTGAGCTACCATTCTGTCGAATACAGGATTCCTGGTCGTGAAACCCAAACCATCGAGATTCCTGGGCAGGTGGACAACATCCGCTTCTTCCTTTCCTATCAGATGAACTGGATGTACTGGCGCTACTTCATGTGGAACTTCGCAGGCCGTCAGAACGATATTCAGGGCAATGGAGAATTGGAACACGGAAACTGGCTTTCAGGCTTCTCGTTCCTCGACAATACACGTCTGGGCGACCAAGACCTGTTGCCGTCTGACCTAAAGAACAACAAGGGACACAATGTCTTCTTTTGCCTTCCACTCATCCTCGGTCTGATTGGCTTCTTCTGGCAGGCATTCCGTGACCGGAAGGGTATTCAGCAGTTCTGGGTGGTGTTCTTCCTCTTCTTCATGACCGGTATTGCCATCGTCCTCTACCTCAACCAGACCCCTCTCCAGCCACGTGAACGTGACTACGCATACGCAGGTTCGTTCTATGCGTTCTCCATCTGGTGTGGTCTTGGCATTGCAGGCATCTACGAACTCTTGGGCAAGTGGCTCTCCAAGAAGATGGAGAAGCGTATGGCAGGCATCATTGCTGGTGCTGTGGGTCTTGTTCCCGCTGTGGCTGTACCTGCTCAGATGGTGAGCCAAACATGGGACGACCACGATCGCAGCGATCGTTACATGTGTCGCGACTTCGGTCTGAACTACTTGGAGACCATCCCTCACGATGGTGTCATCTACACCAATGGCGACAACGACACCTTCCCACTTTGGTATAATGAAGATACAGAAGGAAATCGTACAGATGTGCGCGTCTGCAACCTCTCTTATCTGCAGACTGACTGGTACATTGACCAGATGAAGCGTCCTGCTTACTCAGGGGAGAATCAGTCCAGCCCACTGCCCATTTTGTGGAAACGCTACCAATACACGGCAGGCAAGCATGAGATGATTGACGTGAACCCAGAAGTGGGAGGAGGAATGACCGTCAAGGACATCGTCCAGCAGCTGACAGAACAAGACTCTGCTCTGGCCAAGCGTCTGTGGGGCGAGAATCCTTTCGAACTGAAAGATGCCATCCAGCATTTCGTTCTTCACGAGTATGACAGTGAAGGTCTTCCAGAAGGAGTGCTTCAGCAGGTCAAGGCCATTCCAGCATGTCTGCCCAGCGACACCCTCTTTGTCACCGTCGATAAGGAAGCCGTGCGTCGTTCTGGCATGATGCTCATGGGCGACTCCATCCCCGACCAGATGGTCATCAGCCTCAAGGGGCAGGGACGTGTGCAGAAGAACTTCATGATGATGCTTGAGATGATTGCCCAAACAAACTTCTCACGTCCTCTCTACATGTCCACCACGGTGGGAGCCAGCAACTTTGGCAACCTGTGGCGTCACTTCATTCAGGAGGGTATGGCTTGGCGCATCAGTCCTTACACCTTCGAGGAGAACACGCAGAATTACGGCATTGTTCATTCTGTCATCGACACCGAAAAGGCTTACGACAACATGATGAACAAGTACCACTATGGCAACTTGAAGCAACGTGACCTCTACATCGACGAGACCACCATGCGCATGTGCTACACCCATCGCCGTTGGTTTGCCAACCTCATCACCAACCTGGTGAAGGAAGGCGACTACGACAAGGCGCTCAAGGCACTCGAGAAGTGTGAGACGGAAATACCTTCTTACAACGTACCTCACAGCGTGGATGGCTCATCGTTGGATTTGGCTGATGCCTACATCGCTTGCAACCAACCAGAGAAGGCTGTCGTGATTCTCGAACAAGTGGAGAAGCGACTCAGGGAATATGTGAACTGGTACCTCGCGCTCAGCAATACTTATTTTGCCAATTCCACACGCGATTGCCACCGTTTCATCTATATCCTTGCATCCATCCAGGAAACCTACAACAAACTTTCCACATCGAAAGCCAAGAAGGCTTCAGAATACGGAAAGAAGGCTCAACAGATGGATGGCGAGTTGCAGAAGCTCTACAGCGCCTTCATCACGAGGTGCGACAATTTGGGCATACAAGTTCAGTAAATGATAATCGAACAACCTACCAAATGGCTACGATGGCTCTATCCCAGTGCCATCTGGAGAATGGATCCATCGGAGAAGGCAGTCTATCTGACCTTCGACGATGGCCCCATCCCTGAATCGACCCCTTGGCTCATCGACACACTCGACCGCTATGGGGTCAAAGCCACGTTCTTCATGGTGGGTGACAATGTTCGCAAGTACCCTGAACTCTTCGAACTCATCCGCTCTCATGGTCATCGCTTGGGCAACCACACCTTCAACCACATCGGAGGTTTCACCGTGTCCAGCAGCCGCTATCTGCGCAATGCCAACGAAGCGGACAAGCTCATCCACTCCAATCTTTTCCGTCCTCCACGTGGATGGATGAAGAACGCCCAATACATTCGCCTGCGTCGCCACTACACCATTATCATGTGGGACGTGGTCACTCGCGACTACTCCAAACGTCTGACTGCAGAGGAAGTCTTTGAGAACGTGAAACGCTACACCCGCAACGGTTCCATCATCACCTTCCACGATTCCCTCCGTAGCATCGACAAACTCAAGAAGATACTGCCAAGTTGCATCGAGTGGTTCCAGCAACAGGGCTATACCTTCAAGGTCTTTGACGAGAACCTCCATCACTCCAGACATCTGAAGTGATGGAGGTTCTCCATTTTTGGCTACG
Organism: uncultured Bacteroidaceae bacterium; assembly: GCA_905234125.1. Taxonomy (GTDB): domain Bacteria; phylum Bacteroidota; class Bacteroidia; order Bacteroidales; family Bacteroidaceae; genus Minthosoma. The sequence continues at coordinate 35,933 of CAJOGQ010000019.1, forward strand.
TTGTGTTTTCTAACCTTTCGACGAAGTCAAAGTTAGAAGATATTATAATAGATCCTGAAGTTCAGCACAGGATAGACCGTGAACTTCTCCAACTTGTCCACAACATCGCGGAAGTCCTTGTCCTCCACATCAGCCTTGTTCACACGAATCCATGCATCATCATCAGGCGAATAGACCTGAACTTTGGGCTTGCCCCAGAACATCACGCCAAGATCGAAAGCCACACCCACTTTGTGCTTGGAAGAGATAGGGCGTCCAAAACCTAAACCCACGTAAGGCTTGAAACTCTTCGTCCGCAAGCGCAGACTGACTGCGTTTTCAGCGTCTGGATGCACAAACACACCACCAATCTCAAGACCGTCTCCTTCTTCCACCTCCAGTCGACTCGTGTTGTGAGCAGTACCCAAGTCAGACAGACCGGCATAGAAACCGCCCGTCAGGTGGAACGAACTGTGGGTGAACGGGTAGATGTCAGCCAGCACCTTATAGTCTGACATGTGAACTCGTCCCTTGATGTCCACATTCTTCTCCATTCCGCGCGTAGTGTAGTTCACATCCGTCTTAATGCTGAAACGTGGCAGGGTGGTGAATCCCGTCCTGAGCGTGACGTAGTGAGTGATTGGCGAAGCCAATTCAAAACCCCAACCAGTGGTTCCAACCTCAGCGCCGATAGACACATGGTTCAAGATTTTCTCTTGAGCAACAGCAGGACTTGCCAGCAACATGGCCGACACAAATCCCATCAAATGAAAGATTCTTTTCATATCATATAAGTTTTTTAGTGGTAACTCGTTCTTATCTCAACGGCAAAGTAAGTGAAAAAGATTGAAATGAAAAAGCTTTTTGAGAAATATTTTCATGGATACACGAAAAAAAGCAGCTCATTCCTGTGATTTGTGTACATGATGGGGCTGATTTCATCACTGCACAGGCAAACTCGCCCAAACCATCACCAGCAGGCAGGACTTGGAAGAGATGACCGCTACTTTAGCTTCGGAGTTCCTTCGGGGTACCTTCGGAGTACCTCCGATGCACCTTCGGGTTATGTCCGATACGTCTTCGGCAGTTATTCGGTATATGTTCGGTTATACACCGGACAACAACCG
>CAJOGQ010000019.1:37047-51916 GCA_905234125.1 uncultured Bacteroidaceae bacterium
CGGACAACAACCGTACAACAACTGGACAAGAATAGGAGGTAACCCCTCGGTAGATGGGAGGTGATATAGCCTTAGACTGTCGTTTCTTTTGAGGAAAGGTAGGCTGATTAAGTTGATTGGACTGATCAAAAAGGATTTCTCGATTCTCGATTTACGGGCGTTTTCGTTTGTTTAGAAACAAAGCGCCAAGCCAAGAGTGATGGAAAGGGTGCCCAGATAGCGTGGGTCGCTCAGATGCGAATAGCCTTTGTGATGGCTGACAAAGTCGTGATAATACAACGCGTCGAGGGTGATGACAGGACCGCCCCCGTTTTTCCATACGTCGAGGAAGGCATAGCTTATTCCCAATCCACCAACGCCTCCTGCGGTAAGTCGACGGTCTTCGCTGTTGAACGGACGATTCTCCTTGAAATCGTCGAAATAGGCATAATAATCTGTCATCCAAAAGGTTGGCTCCAGCCTCCTTTCACGCCAATGGTCCATCTAGGGGTTTCTTGGGCGGTAGCTTCCATCATTATCCAGCACAAAAGAATGAGGGATTTCCAGAGGTAGTCAAACTGTGAGGAGTAGCTGTCGTAAGCTAAATCTCAAAATTCGCCGATATATGGATGATCATCGGCTTCTTTGCGGCAGCAACCGAAAACCAATGCCGCCAATGTCAGAAAGAAGACTAATCTTTTCATTATTTGTAACTCACAACCTTATTCAGAATGTCTCGTATCAAATGATAGATGCTATACTACATCTAAATAACGTATTTTGAGGGGCTATATTGTGTATGGTGGGGTGTATGTCTTCACTTAATCGTACCGTTGAGTGGCGCTCTAAAGTACTCACGTTCGGAAAAACTCAAATAAATTTGGTTATTCGCTCACTTATTCGTACCTTTGCCCCCATAAAACTAAAACGACCATGAGAAAAAGAGCTGACTATATCCAGAGCATCGAGATTAAGGCTCTGTGGAAGGGTGGCAGACACGTCGTCTGGAACCTGCAACCTGACGTGAACATTCTGAGTGGCATCAACGGTGTGGGAAAGAGCACCATCATCAACCACTCGGCTCGCACGTTGGCTGAAATTGACCGTGATGAGATTGTGCCGAAGGATGCGCCTCAGGGCGTGACCATCAAGCTGATGCCTGAGGATGCCACTTACATCAAGTTTGACGTGATCCGTTCGTTCGACAGGCCTCTCCTGCACAGCGACTTGCTGGAGAAGCTGTCGGATTCGCGTGTGAAGACGGAACTTGACTGGCAGATTTATCGCCTGCAGAAGCGTTTCTTGGACTATCAGGTGAACATCGGCAACCGCATCATCGAGTTGCTGACCAGTGGTGACCCTCAGGATCAGGCGAAGGCGGCTGAGGTGGGGGCGCCCAAGAAGCAGTTTCAAGATATGATTGATGAGCTTTTTGCCGACACCCACAAGAAGATTGACCGCAAGAGCAATGAAATCCAGTTCCTGCAAACTCCCACAGGAAGCAGGGGGCAAGGAACAGGAGGCAAGGAGCAAGAGGTGCTCACTCCCTACCAACTCTCGAGTGGTGAGAAGCAGATGCTGGCCATCCTGATGACGGTGCTGGTGGAGAATCGCGAGCCGTATGCCTTGCTGATGGACGAGCCTGAGATTTCGCTCCACATCGACTGGCAACAGCGTCTCATCGACCTCATCCGGCAACTGAACCCCAATGCCCAAATCATCCTCTCCACCCACTCTCCTGCCCTGATTATGGACGGATGGATGGGGAATGTGACGGAAGTGGGGGACATCAGTAATTAAGGGTTTAGAGTTTAGGGTTTAGAGTTTAGAGTATAGAAGTTATGAAGCATCTTACCTCCAACATCACCTCTGCCTACATCGAGGCAGCCAACCGCTTGCGTCCCAAGACGAAGAAGCGGAAGATTGTGGCGTATGTGGAGTCGTATGACGACATCTTCTTCTGGCGCAGCGTGCTGAGCGAGTTTGAGGATGAGCAGACGGCGTTTGAGGTGATGCTTCCCAGTCGCAAGAATCTGAATCGAGGCAAGAAGACGGTGCTGATGAACAAATTGGGAGAGTCGCTGGGGCAATGCATGATTGCCTGTGTGGATGCTGATCTCGACTACCTGCTCCAACGCCAAACCCCATCTTCAGAGAAGATGCTCTCCAGTCCTTACATCATCCACACCTACGCCTACTCCATCGAGAGTTACCAATGCTATGCACCCTCGTTGCACAGCGTGTGTGTGATGGCGACACTCAACGACCGTAATATCTTCAACTTCGAGGAGTATCTACGACAGTACTCTGAAATCATCTACGAACTCTTCGTGTGGCTCATCTGGATTCATCGGATGGGACGTTTCAACGACTTCTCGCTCAACAACTTCAACAACATCGTCGCTGTTGAGCAACTGAACATCTACAAGCCCATCGAAGCCCTCGAGCAGGTGCGTCGACGGGTGAACAGAAAACTCTCCTGGCTCCAACAGAACATAAAGGATGCCAAGGGTAAGCTCACAGCCCTGAAGCAGGAATTGTCAGACTTGGGACTGCACAAGGACAACACCTATCTCTTCATTCAGGGTCATCACCTGATGGAGAACGTGGTGGATGCGGCTCTCACCCCTGTGTGCACCATCTTGCGGAGGGAGCGTGAGAAGGACATCAAGCTGTTGGGACGCAACAACACCCAACAGATGAACAACGAATTGGCCTGCTATTCCCACAGCCAGTTCCAGCCAGAGCAGATGTTGCGACGCAACACCCAATACAAAGACTGCGAAACCTATCAAAGGCTCCGCAGTCATATTGAACGTTTCTTAAAGGGAAATCTTATTTCACAGTCAAACGAATCACGTTAGCAGAACGAGGCTCAACAGTGAGCTTCATCTTCTTGCTGATCTTGATGTCCTTGGTCTGAGGTGCTACAGGCTGAGCGTCGAAGTTGTTCTCTGTGTCGAGAGAAGACGCTGTGAGGGTAGTCATTGGAGCCTGTGCAGGAACCTTGAACTTGCTCAGGTCGATGGTTGCGGTCTTGGCCTCTTCTGCAGCGTTGATGAGCTTGATGTAGAGTTCACCCTTCTCTGTGTTGAGCACAGCCGAAGTGCCCTGGAACTTGTCACCACCCTCGAACTTGGCCACATCACCATAGTAGTAGTCGCCGGCTGTGGTGCCAAACATCTGCTGAACGTAGTAACTGCAAGTGAGGATGACATTCGTGTTGTCGAAGTAGATGAGGTCAGGGTTCCAACTCTCGTGCTGTTTCTTGCAGAAGAGAGGAGCGTAGCTCGTCATCGTCACCACATCGCCATTGCGCTCGATGCCCAAGAGATAGAGGCCTTCGTAGAGCGCATCAGCCAACTTCTTGTCCTTGGCTGCGTACTCACCCAGATAGACTTTGGTCTTGCGGTCGCGTGGGTAGTTGTCGTAGTTCTGCTGGTTGTTGAGGAAGTAGTCGCGTGGCTCGTAGTAGTGCTCGTCCAGCACGTCGATTCCAATCTCATCAGCGATTCTCCAGCCATTCTCGTAGTCAGGATTGTCCTTGTGAGAACCTGGACCTGCAGTGCCGACAATCACAATGTTAGGATACTTCGCACGTACGCGGTCATAGATATACTTGAAGCGCTCCTCAAACTCAGGAGAAATCTTTTCCTCGTTACCAAGACCCAGATACTTCAGGTTGAAAGGCTTAGGATGACCTTGCTCAGCACGCTTCTTGCCCCAAGTGGTGTTCACGTCACCGTTGGCCCACTCGATGAGGTCGAGGGCTTCATTCACCCACTCGTCCATCTCTTCCATCGGACAAGCATCCTGTGCCTGAGTTGGCCACATGTTCCAACCACCGTTGGTACCCTGACAGCTCACGCCACAAGGGAGAATAGGAAGTGGCTCCATGCCGAGGTCTTCGCAGAACTGGAAGTACTCATAGTAGCCCAGACCCATAGACTGGTGATAGCCCCAAGTGTTCTTGATGCCACGACGCTGTTCCTTAGGACCGATGGTTGTCTTCCAACGATAGGTGTCCCAGAAACCGTCGCCACCACCATGCACCACGCATCCACCAGGGAAACGCATGAACTTAGGTTGCAGGCCTGCGAGTGCCTCTGCCAAGTCTTTGCGGAGACCATGACCCTTGTAGGTGTCCTGTGGCATCAGCGAAACCTGGTCAATGTCCACGTCGCCCTGAGTCAGCACCAGAATCTGCAGAACGGCATTGGCGCAATCCTCAGAGGGAGAGAGCACAGCCTCATACTTCTGCCAGGATGTAGCGTTGACATCGAGTGTCGTCTCAGCCAACACCTTGGGGTCTTTGCCCCAACCCTGTGGAACGCCCAATACGACACGAACCTGCTTGGCTGAGCCGATATTGCGGAAGAAGACAGAGAAGTCATACTTGGCACCAGCCTTCACAGCAATGCCGTCGAAACCACCGTTCTCCAGACCGAAGCCCTTCCAACCTGCATAGTCGTGGTATTCCTTCACACGCTCTGTGTGCAGACGCATGTAAGTAGGGTTATTGGGATGGATAGGATTGTCCATCCTCACCTGCAGCGTACCTAACGAATGGCCTGGACGAATCTGCTTCCAAGATGTGCCAGGACCCCAACCGTCACGTTCTGCAGGGCTGTACTCGAACGAACCATTCTCCACCAACTCGGCATACAAACCGCCATCGGCAGAATAGCTGATGTCCTCGAAGAAGATACCAATGAGTTCCTTACTGATTTTCTTACCTCCAGCGGGAGCCTTCACCTTCTGTGCCATAGCACTTGCAGGTGCTCCCATGAATGCGACAAGCGTCAAAGCTTGCAAAATGTTACGTACTTTCATTTGACTTAAATTTTATTTATTAATTCACAATTAATTGTTCTATTCAGTTTTCTTATGATCAACTTACATCGCATCAACCCTCCCCTGGCTTCAGAAGCGATAACCCAACCAGACGGAACCGCTGTAGAAATTTTCACGAATGCTGTAGTCCTTCTTGTTCAGGAAGTTGCTGTGTTGCAAAGAGGCAAAGGTACCCAGCACAAAGTGTTTGTCGATATTCCAGACGACATTGAGGCGCGCTGTGACATTAAGGGTGAGTTTGGGGGTTGCACCAACCATGTCCTTCACTTCTTTCTCTGTTGTCTCCAGATTCTGCTGAAATACAGCTTTCTCTTCATCACTCAACTGGTCGTACTCCTCACCATACACAAACGTGGTGCGATACGTACTATGCCGAAAGATGTTGAGGGAAGGCAATATAGAGCCATGAATAAGAAACTTGCCCGCATTGGGGGTGAAGTTGTAGCCATACCCACCACCGATGGCAAATTTCCACGTCTTGTAACGCTCGTTCTCGCCAATAATGAACTTATCGGCAAACTTGGCATTATTCTGATAGAAGTCGATGAGGACTATGGGAGAACCTGCGCTCTTTTTCTGGATGCGCGAAGCTGAACGGCTTGCGGAGTAGGAGAAGTGCTTGTAGTTGAACACGTAGTGGGCTTGCAAGTGCAGGAGCTGGTAGTCGTTATAACGGTCTTCTATCGGAGCAGTACCCGCCTTGATAACGTCATCAACCGACTGGTCATAACCATTCTCTATCAATGAGTTAAATCCTGTCATTACGTTATACATGTCACCTTTCATTCTCTTGGTCTGACGATAGTTGACCATAAAACCAAAACGGGAGCCAAGTGATTCTGCCGTGAATTGCCTGTCATTTCCCTTGCTGACATTGAAGGAGTACTTGAGCCGAATGGTGCGATATGCCAGTCCCACAGAAACAGACAAATTGTTTTGGTGCAAATCCATATCGTAGGTGTACAAATCCATGTCGCCCAATGTGGGATATTCCCTCAAGAGATCTTCCCCCAAATAATCGGCCATATCGGGCATCGGCACACGAAGGTGGTACTTACTGGCATTGCCATTAAAACTACTAAACACCATCCATTCATGTTCAGGAAGAGCCACGTATGTACTGTCGAACCTACTACGAGCAATCTTATCCGCAAGGTTTCTAAATTTCGATACTCCTTTTTTGACCAACTTCTGATCATCCTGTGCCATTGCTGTCAGTGAGCCGAAAAATAGAACGGACAACAACAACGATGTAAAAATTTTTTTTATTTCCATTTTTGAAAAGTTTTTTTATTTTGGGCACGAATTTAAGGATTTTATTTGACACGAAAGATAAAAATTGTGAAAAAAAACAAAGAAAAACGGAAAAAACTTTCGTGCGTCACACAATTCTTCCTATATTTGCATCCGAGAATGAAATTTTAACCTATTATTAACTCAAAAAATGGACACCGATGAAAACGAACAAGGATTTACTGATGCAGCCCCTTACTGATGAGGAGTTGGCAAGTGTGAGTGGTGGAGTAACTGGAGGACCCAATGCAGAATGTGAGGCAGAATGTAGTCGCTACAAACAAGCCTCACAAGCAGTCTACATGAAGTGTTATTTGAAATGCTTGTCATGCAAATCCGCAGGAAAGATTCTTTGAATGTCAAATATATTGATATGGAAGACAAATTGCGAATGAATGCACTGAGCGATGAAGAACTGGCCAGTGTGACAGGTGGTGTCGGCATGACAAACGACGACGATGACGAGGAGTTTCTGCGTTGTAAGGCTGATTGTGAACAAAGATTGGCAAACGTGGCTGAAATCATTCGTCTGAAATGCATCACTAATTGTAGAAAACAATTCCCAAAGAAAGACGAATTTTGAGCCGTATTCTAAAAGATTTCTTGTCAGCAGCAGGAGTAGCACACACAAGCCTGTATGCTGACAATGTTTTTTATAGCAATCCCAACAGAGGGAACCTGTTGGGACTGAAGCAGATGCTGTCGCACTACGGCATCAAGGTGATGGGCATCCACATAGCTGACAGCAACGTGAAAGAGTTGTCCTTCCCTTGCATCCTGCATGTGAAGGACGATTTTGTTGTTGCCACCCAATGCGACCACACACATATTGTATATATACAGGACGGGCAGAAACGGCGCGTGGAGATAGAGGCTTTCCAAAAAATTTGGGACGGCTATGCCCTTCTCAGCGATAACCTTAACCCTAACGATAACCCTAACTCACAGCCATTTTCCGTGTCCAGCGGTTTCCCCGCTGGTTCATCCTCCCATCCCCAAGAGCCCAACTACCAAGCGCATCGCAAAGAGATGCTGATGGAGCAAGCCCCGATATGGGCTGGCGCTTTCATTCTATGCATCATGCTGGTGATGGGGTCAGCCTTCTCCTCACTTTCTTCAGCCATCATCACCCTATTCGCCATCGCAGGCTTCGCGTTCAGTTATTTCTTAGCAGAGAAGGAGGTGAAGGGCACAAGCCGTTGGGGAGACAAGTTGTGCAATGCTTTTGGGGAAGGAGATTGCCATCAAAAAGGCACAGATGGAAAACTTTGGGGAACCTTGTCCTTGAGCGAGATTGGCTTGGGGTATTTTGCCTCTCAAATAGTGACCTTATCCCTCTTTCCCGATGCTTTCATGATCTTGTCAGCCATCAGCGTGCTGGCATTGTTGTTCTGTCCTTGGAGCATCGTGGTGCAGTGGAAAATGAAGAACTGGTGTGCGCTGTGCCTCTTCGTCGTAGGCGTATTGGTACTGCAAGGAGGCTGGAGCATCTACCAGCTCTCAACTTCCACCTCTCAACTATCAACTGTCAACTATCAACTGTCAACTGTCAACTATCAACTATCAACTATCCTGACACTGGCCTTCTGCATCATCGTGTCTCATCTCATTGTGAGGGGAGAGCATCGCAAGATGGAAGCACGCAAATGGCGGTGGGCGTTTCAGGCTTTCCGCGATGACCGTGCCGTATTTGAAGCCAAACTGAAAAGCCACGCTCCTCGGAAGATTGAAGAACGTGACGTGACCCAACGGGAGGGCAATGTGGATGCCCCTCACCGACTGACGGTGGTGACGGCAGCCAATTGTCCGCATTGCCAAGCCATGAAACCTCGCATCAAGCAGTTGGCTCAGCGATGTGGTGACCAACTGTGCATCGACTATATCGTTCTATCAGATATGACGGATGAGGCCAATCTCGAATTCATCCAACGCACAGGCATCAACGGCACCCCTACCCTCTTGGTGGATGGCTACGACCTGCCCCTCGGCTATGAAGTTGAGGAAGTGGTTGAGGGCTTAGGGCTGAGAGTTTAGAGCTGTTGCTTCACTAAGTCATAGAAGAAGCCCTGCTTGTCGAGCAGTTGCTGATAAGTGCCTTCTTCCACCACCTTGCCACCATCCAGCACGATGATGCGGTCGCAATGCACGATGGTGCTCAGACGATGTGCCACACAAATGCGGGTGCAACGCAGGGCATCCAGATTCTCCGACACCCGCTTCTGCTTGATGTTGTCGAGCGCGCTGGTAGCCTCATCGAAGAAAAGGATAGAAGGCTTGTTGACCAACGCACGGGCGATAAGGATGCGTTGGCGCTGACCACCACTCACACCCATTCCACCATCAGAAATGACGGTGTGCATCTGCATCGGCATCTTCCGGATGTCCGCATCGATAGATGCCAAGCGTGCTGCCTCCCAAGCATCTTCTTCCGTTGCCCAAGGAGCCGTGATGGTGATGTTGCTGAGGATGCTTCCGCTGAACAGTTCACCATCTTGCAAGCAAGTGCCGATGTGCTGACGCAGGCTTTGCTTGTCCACCTTATCAATATTGTAGGTGTCGTAGAAGATGGCACCACTCTCTGCTTGCTCAAATCCCAGCAAAAGCCTCATCAGCGTGCTCTTGCCACATCCTGAACGTCCCACAATCGCCACATATTCCCCAGGATTGATCTTCAGGTTCAGCTTCCTCAACACGTATGGGCTATCCTTGCCATAGCGGAACGACAAGTTGTGCACCTCGATGCCACCACTGAGCATGTCCACCTTGGGAGCGTCTTCATACGTCTCCGGCATTTCATCCAGAATGGGGCGCAACAGATTGTAGGCAGAGGGCATCGTCGTCATGATGGGCACAAAGGAGGCAAACGAGGTGATGTTCGCCGACACCATACCAAAGGCCACCATGAACGCCATGTATTCAGGCAGAGCCACATGATGCACGACGGCCTGATAATAGATGAGTATCGTACCAGCCAGCGAGATGAAGCTGGAGATGGGAGCCGAGAAACGTGCCAGATAGTCGCCGTAGGCCGAGGGACGGCTCTCGTTGTAGGCCTTGGCCCACTTGCTGAATGCCCTCACCTCGCTGCCCGATGTCTTGATTTTCTGAATGCCGGAGAAGAGGCCGAACAGCAATCCCTGCAACTTCGAGCGCCGAGGGGTGTAGATGCGATCCATCTTCCGCTGAACCAGATATTCCCAGAACATAAACAGGAAGTTCGCCAGCATGATCAGCAGGCAGTACGGAAGGAGCGCATGAGCATAGAAGAAGACCTGATAGAGGTAGATGAACGAGAAAACCAGCATGAGCAACTGGGCGGCGAGGCCGTCGGTGAACAGCTGGCTCAGATACGTCATCATCACCACGCGGTTACTCATGTCGCCCGACGGGAACTGCCTGAAGAATGTGGCGGGCATCGCGTATGTGCGTGCCATCAAGGCGGCTTGCAGGGTGGCCTCCACCTTCCGGCGGATTCGCATCAGCACAACCGACCTGACCGCCTCGAACACCACTGTGCCCAAGCTCACGCCCACCAAGAGTCCGAAGACGGGGAGAATACGTTCCACCACCCCTGAAGGGATGATGTCCTCGTAGATCATCTCCGTCACGTAAGGAGCCACCATGCCGATGGCCGTGACCACAGCGAACACCCCCAACATGATGAGGATGTCGTTCCGGTTGATTCCCTGCAATCCCAGCTTGAAAAAGTCTTTGGGCGAGAGCTTTCGGGTGGGGAAGCGCCGATCCAGACGGATGCCCTCAGTCATCACGCCCGCATCGCCCTCATCCTTGCGCGGCTTGGCCACCAAGTCATCCAAAGCCTTCTTCGCCTCCTCCAACGCCTGGCGATTATAGGCCGTCCTTTGTTCTATCTGTTCATTAAAAATCATACTTTTTTTATTTTCACGCGTTCCTCATCAGCTCATAATACATTCCCTCCTTCGCCATCAACTCCTCATGCGTACCTCTTTCCACCACCTCGCCTTCGTCCAGCACAATAATCTCGTCGCACTCACGAATCGTGCTCAACCTGTGGGCAATCACGATGAACGACACACCCAGATTGCGGATGGAACGCATCACTTTCTGCTCCGTGTCGGCATCTAACGCGCTGGTCGCCTCGTCCATGATGAGCACCGTAGGCTCTTTGGCCAAAGCCGCCGCAATCTCCAGTCTTTGCCGCTGTCCGCCCGAGAAATTCTTTCCGTTTTCTATCACAGGCGTGTCGTATGCCTTCGGACGCGCCGCAATCTCCTCATGCATCTGCACATCGTTGCAGGCGAGAATCATGCTGAAATCCTCGATGGATTCGTCCCACATCTTCACGTTGTCGGCCACCGTGCCATCAAAGAGCACCACATCCTGGTCTATCACCGCCACCGAGTTCACGAACACGCTGCGGTTGATTTCCTTGCGCGGCTTTCCGTCGTAAAGGATGGTGCCCTCCCACGGGTCATACAGACCTGAAATCAGCTTGGCGAGTGTGCTCTTTCCACAGCCCGATGCCCCCACAAACGCCACGCTGTGCCCGGGTTCCATCGTCAGCGAGAAGTTCTTGAGCAGCGGCGGACGCATCGGCGTGTAGCCAAACGTCACGTTCCTCATCTCCACCTTGCCCATCAGCTTTCCCGAGCCCATGTCGCGCTTGTCGTCCAGGGTGGAAACCACGTCAGGCTCCGTCCTGTACACATCCTCCATCCGTTCCATCTGCGTGCGCATGTTCAGGATGCTCTGCAGAGAGTTGATCAGCTCGTTCACGGGTTGCATGTAGCTCCCCATGAAGCCCTGAAACGCCATCAGCATGCCGACGGTCAGATGTCCCGTCATGATGTAATAAGCACCGACCGCAAGGATGAGATTGTCGGCCACGAAGCCCACCAGACGAGGGATGGCGCCCAGCGATGTCTGGGTTTGGTCGCTCTTCAGACGCGCATTCGAAGCCCTCGCATACTGATGAGCCCAGCGGTCGAAGAAACCACCCTCAGCCCCTGCCGCCTTGATGGTCTCGATGCCCCGGATGCTGCTCATCGTCACGCCGTCCAGCACACCGCTCTCCCGTTCCATCACACGGCTGATGTCCACCTGACGGCTCGTGATGATACGCACCACCAGCAGGTTCACCAACGACGCCCCAATGGCGATGAGCGACAGCGGCGCACTGTACAGCAACATGAACACCAGATAAATCACCACCAGCACCACGTTCACCGCCACCGGCGCCAGATTTCTCACCAGCGTCTGGGGGATGCTTTCCGCACCTCTCATTCTCGTGATGATATCACCCACATAGCGTTGGGAGAAGAAACGCATCGGCAGTCGGAGCGAGTGCCACAGGAACTGGCTGTTCGCCTGAATGCCTAACTTCATCAGCAGACGGTTCTCATACGTGCCCTGCACCAGCTGAACCGCCAACTGATAGAGCATCACCCCAATCAGCAGGGCGAAGAAAGGCCATATCTGCTCCGGATGCACGCCTGGCAATATCTTGTCGAGATAATACTGGGAGAAGATGGGCAACGCCAATGTCGAGAGCGTCAGCAGCAGACCTGTCAGCATCGTGATGAAGAAAGCCTTCTTCGCACCCTTCAAGCGGCGGCGCACGAAACCCATGATGGAGGCTTGCCTACCCTCCTTCACGAACTCCTCGTTGGGTTCAAACACCAGCGCCACACCCGAGTAGCAGCTCTCCACTTCCTTCTGCGGCAACTTCACCCGTCCACGCGCAGGGTCGTTCAGATAGTACTTCCCGCCCCTGAATCCGGTCATCACCACAAAGTGATTATACTCCCAATGCAGGATGCATGGCATCGGCAACCCTTTCAGGTCTTCCAATGCCACACGTCCACCCCGAGTCGTCAATCCATGCAGACGCGCCGCCTTCACGATGTTGAGGGCGTTCGAACCGTCGCGCGACACGCCACAGTCCACCCGCATCTTCTCCAACGGCACCCATCGGCCGTAAGAAGCCAACACCATCGCCAGCGAGGCGGCACCACATTCCGTCGCCTCCATCTGCATCATGACCGGCACATTCTTCATTTCTCTTTAGTATTCCATGTGGGTATTGGTAATTTTGATGGCAAAGGTACGATTAAACGAGCACAATACAAAATAAAAAAGGAAAAAAATTTTATTTTTGTCTTTCAAATCTTCCAAATCATCCAAATCATCCGCAACGCTTGTTTGTCCGCTCGCTATCGGATGGTCAGCCAGATGGGTTCGTTCCTTTCGCGGGCTTCCGTCATTTTCTGCTTGAGGCGATAGACCCAGAGGCGGGAGTTGAGCACCATGCCCACCTTCTTGTTTTCGCCCACGAGCACACAGCCTTCCGTGTCGCACGAGGTGTTGCCTGCGTGGATGCGGACACCCTGCCATTGGCGGTTGAAGTCCCGGTCGCCAATCAGCAGGGGCAACCATTGTTTCATGCGTGGGCTCCAGGTGATGACGATGGCATAACGGCCTTCGGGGATGGCTGAACAACCTTTGATTTTGCGGGCACCATGCTTGTAGTCGCGCCATGTGGGTTCGAGGGTGTCGCAGAAGTACGTTTCCTTGCCCTCGCTGTCGAGGATGGCAAGCCTACCGATTGTGTAGGTCTTGCGCTTTGCTATTCTTGTCAATATCAGTTCCATGTTGAAAGTTTAGAGTTTAGGGTTTAGAGTGAAAGCTCCTTAATGTTAGAATGTTATGAAGTTAGGATGTTACCTTTGCTGGCGATGTCTTCTTCTGCCAATGCCGGGCATCAGTCTTCTCAATCCAGCCATCGCGCCGCCAACGGGAGATGATCATGTGCAGGGAATTTTCGCCACAGAACCCGCGTTTCAATGCCCGCAGGTCGTCCATCGTGAATGAAGGTGCCAGTTGGTCAAATACGGAGTGGTTGGCGCCATATCGCTGACACTCGCTCTTGGCCTCCACATACTGACTCTGCAACGTCTCTCCGAACACCTTCATCTGCTGCTCCAGGCAGTATTCGGCCATCATCAAGGCGAAGTCGATGCATGCCTTCGATTCCTTGGCGCAGCCGCTCAGGATGTGGAAGATGACCCCGCAGCGGAATCCGATGACTGCCGAACGCTTGCGGTAGGTGTCCTTCACGTGGTCGATGTCCTTCATGGCCTCCACACGTTTCTCCTCACACCAGGTCTCGATGGCATTCCTCAGACGTGGCACATCCACCCTGCCCGTGACTGAACGCAGACGGCTCACAGCCTGCTGAATCCTTGCCTCGTCTTCTGCCGAACGCCTGCCGAACTTGGGCATCTTCTGGAAGGATGAGTCGGGCATCTCGCTCACGAGGATTCGGCTGGAGAGACCATTCTCGATGTTGTCTGCCTTGAAGCACTTGTACATCGCTCCGTTCGTGCCCAGCATCGTCCAGTTGTAGGCCACATTCACCACACCGCTCTCGGCCTGGTCTGAGTTGTAGTCCTGACCCCATTCGCCGTTGTCAAAGCTCAGGCGGTAGATGTCGTACTTCGAGCTCCACGAGCCTGCGCCATTGGTCTTGCGGAGGGTGTCAAGTTCCTCTCCGAAGCTGTACAACGTGTGCCCTTTCGCGTTCTTGAAGCGTTTCAGGAGCGTGGAGCAGCTGACCGTCACGGGCACCATTCGGATGAGCACATGCGGGTCTTCAGGCGCCTTCTCGTTGGCCTTGCGTCCCTTCTTCCTGTCCTTCCATTCCTCCTCACGCTTACGTGCCAGCCCATCCTCCTCCTCGAACTGACGCTTCCAGATGTCGATGACATGCTTCACCACGCTCTTGTTCGAAGCCTGCTCACCACGGATGATGCTCATTAGTCCGAGATGATGGATGTTGCCGTCGCAATACTCCACCCTCACCTCATCGGCGTATGCCCCAGCCATCGGCATCACACCACAAAGCACAGGCATATGCATGCTTACAGGCACCCCTATGAGACTCTCCTTCAGTCCGATGGGCAAGGCTTTCACATTGACTTTCACGCCTGTCTCCGCCTCCACAGCCTCGGCATCCTCCACCTCGTCCATGCCCTTATCAAGTGCCCGGATGATTTCCTGCATCACCTTCGACACGCCCTTGGGCTCTTCCTTGCAGGCCGAATCCACCACGCTTCTGAGTTCAGCGTCCGTGAGGCCGAATCGGGGCATGACCGCCATCAGCACCTCTTTCTTGTTGTCGCAGATGGCACGCAGGTTCACAGCCAACTTGTGGAGCTTCACGTTGCGCTCACCCTCGGCAGGCTCGCCACCATTCCTGCGCCACCACTCGGCGATGATAGATGTGTAGGGGATGCCCTTGAAGGATTGAAGGGGCGAGGGGCAAGGTGCAAGGTGCGAGAGGGTACTCACTTCGTTTGTTGGGCTACAAGTGGCATTACATTCCTCTTGCTCCTTGCTCCCAGCCACTTGCTCCTCATTATTGAAAAGAGCATCGTCCAAGAAAAGCAGCTCCTTCTCCGTCGTTGTGAAGAACACCCTTGTGATGTCCTTCGCGTTGTCGTCAAACTTCACATCGAGCAAATCGCTTGCCCATTTCAAGTTCTCTTCCTGCGAGAGCTCGGCACGTCGGCGAAACACCAGGTGATACCCAGCCTTGCGGGCGCTCTCCTCCAGCATCCGCAAGCCCAGCTCGTCCTTCTTTCCGAGGATGCGCTCCTTCACCTTGGGCATGTCCTCGGCGGAGAGGTGGTCGATGTCCATCCCCACCGTGTTGCTCATCGTCTTGGAGCCTTTCAGGGTGCCGTCCGCGTTCGGCAGGCAC
>CAJOGQ010000020.1 GCA_905234125.1 uncultured Bacteroidaceae bacterium
GTGGAAGCAGGAGCACGGCGAGGGCACGACTGGCGACACCACTGGTGGTGACAACAACGGTGGCAGCAGCGACCAGGGCAATGATGGTCCTCCACCAGAGGGAGGCGGCTTCGGAGGTTAACAAGTTGACAGTTGATAGTTGACAGTTGACAAAGCTGACGCGATGCACGCTGGTAGGGCATCAATGAGAAGGGAAGGTTGCATGGATTGTGCGGCCTTCTCTTTGTTTAACGACTTGCTTTCAGTATCTCGATGGGATTGTGCTGTTCCAATTGCACCCGCAGGGATGCGGACGGATGGAGACCTAACGTGTGGCAGGCTTCGTCCCAGAGTTGGCGGCTGTTGGGGCGGTCGGTCAGCTGGTCAACCACCGGCGAGGTGACGCTGTTGAAGACAATGATGCCGTCGGGGGAAAGGACGGTGAGGACTTTCTCCATGATTTCCTTCAGATGGCCTCCATGCCCTCCGATGAAGACGGCATCTGGATGAGGGAGATTGGAGAGGTCGGCATCGAGGAAATCGCCAATATGGACATTGATTCCTGGCGCGTGAAAACGTCGGGCATTCTCGTGGATGAGGGCTTCGCACTCAGGACGTATCTCGAAGGCCTCGATGTGGAGATGGGGGAACTGCAGGCGTGCTTCGATGGAAACGGAACCCGTGCAGAAGCCGATGTCCCAAAAGGTGTGGCGATGGGGCAGGTCGAGAGCCTGAAGGGTGAGCAGACGGATGGGCATCTTGGTGATCATCTTCTCACGTCCGTTGAGGAGCGAGAAGGAGGCATCGGGGAGGCCGAAGGGGGTTGTGGCGGAAGAATGCTCGCAGTTGAGGATGAGGCAGTTGGGAAGGGCAAACGATTGTTGGGCAGCCTCATCAAGAGAGAGCGTGGCGACCCTTTCGAGAGAGGGGTTGCCGAGGTGCTCGCCGATGTGCATCAGATAATCCGTGTAGCCATAATCGAGCATGCGCTGGGCGATGGTGGCAGGGGTGTGCTCTTTGTCTGTCAGAACCCCAATCTTGGGCGTCCCCTCGATGAGGGCACGGTCGAACTCCTGCCATGGACGCCCCGTCAGCGAGACGATGCGCATGTCGTGATAAGGCATCACGAGGCGGTGTGCCAGCATCTGCAGGGAATTGAAGGAGGGGAAGACCTGAATGTCTGCATCCGGATGTTTCCGCTTGATGGTATTGGCAAAGCCGAAGAACAGCGGGTCGCCTGAAGCAAAGACGATGATAGTTGATAGTTGAGAGTTGAGAGTTGAGAGTTGGTACTGCTCAAACACCGAATCAAGAGGAACGGTGATGTCTATCCATTCTGCTCCATCGGGCAGGAAAGGAGCCACAATCTCATGGTGGCGCTTGCCTCCTGAGAAGACTTTCCCGTTCTTGATGACCCCCAAGACTTCAGGAGGAAAGAATGGCTGTGGATTGTCTGATATACCTATGACTACGAACCTCATCATAACTGTCAACTATCAACTGTCAACTATCAATTACCTAAAGGTCGCGCCCTGGTTTCAACTGTTCCGCATCGTCGAAAGTAAGGATGGCGTTGCAAAGCGTGGCGGCGAGATTGCTTCCCCCTTTGCGTCCCTCGATGATGATCTTGGGGATGTCCTTGAAGGGCTTCACCATGTGCTTCGACTCTTTCACATGAACGAATCCAACGGGAGCAGCGATGATGCCGGCGGGATGAGCCTTCCCCTTGCGGATCAGGTCGCAAAGCTCCATCAGCGCTGTGGGAGCATTGCCGAAAGCGAAGAGCGCATCGGGATGTTCATCGACGGCGAGACGGATTCCAGCCTGGGTGCGGGTGATGTTGTGGGCTGTGGAGAACTCTGCCGCACGAACGTCGGAGAGATAGCACTTGGCCTCGATGCCGAGACGTTGGAGAGCCCCCTTGCGGATGCCACTCGTCACCATTGTCACATCGGTGATGATGGTCTTGAGCTCGCCCGTCTTGACCTTATGATATAATAGAGAGACTGCATCGAGGTCTGTGTGGAGAAGATTTTCCATTTCGAAGTCGGCTGTGGTGTGAATGGCATGGAGAAGCGCCCATTTGTGGTCGAGCGGATAGTCCTTCCGCTTCAACTCTCCTTCGATGGTGCGAAACGATTCCATCATGATCTGTTGTCCCTTCTTCCCTACCCCAGCTTCTTGCTCCTCGCTCCTATAATACCCACGAGGGGTGATCATCTTGCCGTTCACCACATACGACTGTGAATTGCCAATCAATATCACAGTAAACATATCCACATCTTCGGGATTGAAGGCACCAAGCGTCGTCACTTTCACCTCCTGTTCCTCTCGTCCCGCCTGACGTACATAGCCAACGGGAGTTTCGGCCGAGCGCTCTTGCAGGAAGATTTCTTGCAAACGATAGAGTTGCCAATAGCGTCCGTGTGACTTGGGGTTGTAGATGGACGTGACGAAATCACCTTGGGCAGCTGCCTTGATGCGCCGCTCTATCACCTCCCAAGGGGTCATCAAATCAGAAAGCGAGATGGTGCAAAGGTCGTGACCGATGGGCGCACCTAATAGGGCAGCAGCTTTCTGGAAGGCTGAGATGCCAGGCAAAGAAACGATCTCAATGTCCGACTGACGGGCATACTTCATTTCATAGATGAGCGGCGTCATTCCATAGATGCCAGCATCACCCGAAGAAATCACCACGACATCCTTACCCTGCTCTGCCAACAAGAATGCCTGTTCGGCACGTTCACGTTCTTTCTTCATGCCCGTGTCGATACACTCACATCCCTCCTTGGCGAAAGGCTCGACAAATTGGAAATAATACTTATATCCTACAATCGCATCAGCCTTTTGCACTGCCTCCAAAACAGCGGGAGTGATATCCTCCTTACAGCCAGATCCTATGCCTGCAACGATAATCTTTCCCATCATCAATCGTTCTTCTTGCCAAAAACGCCTTTCACCCAACTGCCCACAGCAGAGGCGCCACGTTTGGTGCGGAACACAGCGACGGATTTTTGGTACTTGGCCTTCAGATTGTAATACTTCTCCAACTGAATCTGAGTCATCTGCTTCTTGTGTGTCTTGTACTCTTTGGTCAATGCCTTATACACCACCGTCAAGGAATCCATCGTCTCAGCCTCAGTGGTCTTGCTGTCCAAAGCAGCCACACCATTGACGAACAACTCATACCTGTTCAGGAAGTCGCTCACAGGGTCGGCCATCAGGGACGAAGCGAACCACAAAGCCAGTGCGAAAAGTAGTAGTTTTCTCATATAGTTTGAATAAAAAACGGTATAGCAATCATTTTAACATGGCCAGAAACTCTTCTTCTGACACGATGGACACACCAAGGCTCTGAGCTTTCTCCAACTTGGATGGTCCCATGTTGTCGCCAGCAAGAATAAAGGAGGTCTTCTTGGAAATGCCACTTACGTTCTTGCCACCATTTTGTTCGATGATGGCCTTGTATTCGTCGCGAGAATGATGTTGGAAGACACCTGAAATGACAATGTTCTTGCCTGCCAACTTATCCGTTTGTTCTGAAAGATGTTCTTCTGACAATTGCATCTGCACCCCAAAACCTGCCAATTTCTCCACTATCTCCACATTCTTCAAGTCTTGGAAGTACTTAACGACCGATTCGGCAATCACCTGCCCCACTCCATCGACTTCCATCAACTGCTCCATGGTGGCATTTCGCAAGGCATCCATCGACTTGAAGCGACGAGCCAGCAGTTTGGCGGTTGTCTCACCCACAAAGCGAATGCCGATGGCAAAGACCACTCGTTCGAACGGCACCTGCAAGGTTGACTTCACGCCATCCACCACTTTCTGAGCTGATTTCACACGATTCTTGTTCACACCACAAATGTCGGCAATGGTCAAGGTGTAAAGGTCTGAAACATCGTGAATCAAGCCACGTTTGTAATAGTCATCCACCGTTTCTGGTCCAAGGCTGTCGATGTTCATGGCCTTTCGAGAGATGAAATGTTCGATTCGTCCCTTGATCTGCGGAGGACAAGCACTGTCGTTCGGACAATAATGCGCGGCTTCACCTTCGAAACGCACCAACTCAGCACCACATTCAGGACAGGTCTTGATGAACTGCACCTTCTGCAAGCCGGGTTGACGCTGTGTCTTATCGACGCCCACCACCTTAGGAATGATTTCACCTCCCTTCTCCACATACACCATATCGCCAATGTGGAGGTCAAGTTCTTCCATCACATCAGCATTGTGGAGCGATGCACGCTTCACCATTGTTCCTGCCAGCTGCACGGGATCCATATTGGCCACAGGCGTTACGGCCCCCGTTCGACCTACTTGATAAGTCACTTCGTTCAAACGCGTGCAAGCCCTTTCTGCCTTGAACTTGTAGGCAATTGCCCATCTGGGACTCTTCGCTGTAAAACCCAAATGGCGTTGCTGGCGCAAGGAATTCACCTTCAACACAATGCCATCGGTCGCCACCGGCAGATTCTTTCGTTCCGTGTCCCAATAGTCGATGAAAGCAAGCACATCCTCAATGGTTTTGCACTTCTTCATTCCTTGCGAAATCTTGAAGCCCCATGAGGCAGCCTGCTGCAAATTCTCATAATGAAATCCATCAGAAGGAATTTCATCGCCCAACAAATAATAAAGGTAAGCATCCAACCCACGTTCAGCCACCACTCGCGAATTCTGTGACTTCAACGTGCCACTGGCGGCATTGCGAGGATTGGCAAACAACGGTTCCTCACGCTTGGCTCTCTCTTCGTTCAATTTCTCAAACGAAGTCCAAGGCATCAGAATTTCACCACGAATTTCAAACTCATGTGGATAGCCACTTCCCTCCCTCAGTTTCAAAGGAATGGAACGGATGGTACGTACATTGTTTGTCACATCGTCGCCCTTCACTCCGTCGCCTCGCGTGACTGCCTGCACCAAGGCGCCATCCACGTATGTCAGCGAGATGCTCAGGCCATCGTACTTCATTTCCGCACAAATCTCGAAATCCTCACCTTCGAGACCCTCCTTCACGCGATTATAGAAATCTCTCACATCCTGCTCATTGTACGTGTTTGCCAATGACAGCATGGGATATTTATGCGCCACCGCTTTGAACGACTGGTTCAAATCACTTCCCACTCTTTGTGTGGGAGAGTTGGGGTCGGCATATTGTGGATAGAACATCTCCAAGTCCTCCAGTTGATGCATCTTCTGGTCGAACTCAAAGTCCGAAATGGTCGGTTGATTCAACACATAATAGTTATAATTGTGTTGATCCAACTCTCGGCGGAGCTGCTCTATTTCTTCTTTTGGAGACATCATGATTTAGATGAGAGGCATGCCTGCGGCTACACATTCCTTGCGCATTTCCTCTGGCCAAATGGAGGCTTGAATTTCACCCACATGAGCCTTGTGAAGCAGCACCATGCAGAGACGGCTTTGTCCAATTCCACCACCTATCGACAATGGTATTTCATCATTCATCAACTTCTTATGGAAGAAGAGGTTAAGTCTATCCATCTTATTCTCCAATTCAAGTTGACGGAGAAGAGCCTCCTTGTCCACACGAATACCCATGGAACTGAGTTCAATGCTACGTCCCAATACTGGATACCAAATGAGGATGTCGCCATTCAATCCCTTGTAGCCATCCTCGTTAGGTGTGCTCCAATCGTCATAGTCAGGGGCACGTCCATCATGCTTCTCGCCATTAGAAAGCTTGCCTCCAATACCCATGATGAACACAGCACCGTATTTCTTGCAGATGGCATCCTCACGCTGCTTGGATGTCATGTCCGGATACATCTGCAGAAGTTCTTCAGAATGGATGAAATGTATCTCTTCTGGCAGGAAAGGCTTGATTTGAGGATATGATTCACACACCAAATATTCTGTGCGCATGATGGCAGAATAGATGTCACGCACAATCCGCTTGAGAAAGGTAAGATTGCGGTCTTCTTTGCGAATGGTACGACACCAGTCCCATTGATCCACATAGAGGGAATGGATGTTGTCCAATTCTTCATCACCACGAATGGCGTTCATGTCGGTGTAGAGTCCGTAGCCTGGCTGAATGTCATATTCAGCCAACATGACACGCTTCCACTTGGCAAGTGAATGAACCACTTCGGCAACCTGCTCACCCATATCCATGATAGGGAACGACACCGGACGTTCCACCCCATTCAAGTCATCATTCAGTCCCAATCCACGCAGCACAAAAAGAGGTGCAGTCACACGACGCAACCTCAAAGCAGTGGAAAGGTTCGCTTGGAAAAAGTCCTTTATCTGCTTAATTCCCAATTCTGTTTGTATGGGGTCAAGCAACTGTTTGTAGCCCTCAACCCTGATGAGTTTGCTCATATCTTTAGTTTGTTTTGTCTTTATTGTGTGTCTTGCCCAACACGAGCCTTTGTCAAAAGTGCTGCAAAGGTAGGGTAATTTTAATAATAAAACAAATTTATTTGCAAAAATAATTGCAAAATGTAAGAAAAAAGAGTGTTTTTCCTTACACTATTGCACAAAAAGGGCACATTAGACGAATAATCTGCTACATGCCTTGTTCTTGTCCCCAAATTCAAAAAGGGAGGATATTAGGATGCTTGATGACAACTTTTCAGAATGTTTCACATTATTTATAATAGATGTGTGAAAGTTTTTTCGTAACTTTGCACCCGTTTTGTAAAATGTTTTAGGAATAAGCGAAAAAACAAACAAGGAGATTGAAGATGGATTTCAATTTTGACGGAATAATAGAAGAAGAGCCTGTAGAGGGCAAAATCAGTTTCATCACCAGCATCGACAACCCCATCAAGGGTGACATTGAGCAGGAAATATCGGCTGAGGATTTCATCCCAATCCTGCCCTTACGCGGTGTGATGCTGTTTCCCGAAACGATGGTGCCCATTTCAATTGGGAGAGACTCTTCGCTCAAACTATTGAAAGAAGCACAGAAGAAAAACGCGTCGATTGCCGTGTTCACACAGATAGATGATTCTACAGATGAACCCGATTATGACCAGTTGTATCATACCGGCGTGATTGGCAAGGTACAAAAAATCATCAAATTGCCAGATGGAAGCAAGACGGCACTCATTCAAGGATACACACGTGTTCGCCTGATTGAATTGGGTTGGAACGGCAACTACAACATTGGCCGCGTGGATAATTTTCCAGAGACGGTGCCCGAAAGAGGAGATCGTGAGTTCATGGCTGTAGTGGATGCTTGTCGCGAAACAGCCATCAAACTGTTGCGCACCAGCGAGCAAACTATCGGCTCTGCTTTTGCGCTCAACAACATTACTGACCGCACCCTCATCATCAATTTCATCTGTTGCAACCTGAACATCAGCAACAAGGAACGAATTGTGCTTCTGGAAGAGAACAACCTCTTCGACCGTGCCTATCGTCTGTTGGGCATCCTGCAACGCGAATATCAGTATGTGACGTTGAAGATTGACTTGCAGATGCGTACCCGTGAGGAACTTGACAAACAACACAAGGAATATTTCTTGCGCCAGGAGATGGAAGCGATTCAGGAGCAGTTGGGTGAGAAAGGCGAAGACGAAATCAGGGAAATGCGTGAACAGGGAAAGATGAAGAAGTGGGACGAGGCGACAGCCAAGGTTTTCAATGACACATTGGACAAGATGTCGCACATGAGCAACCACTCTGCTGACTATCAGACGGAATACACCTGGGCACAGACCATGCTCGAACTTCCATGGGGCGAAACAACCAAGGACAACCTCAACCTGACCAACGCAGAAAAGGTGCTGAACAAGGATCACTACGGAATGGAAAAGGTGAAGGAACGCATTGTGGAACATTTGGCTGTCCTGAAAATGCGTGGCGACTTCAAGAGCCCCATCCTCTGTCTGTATGGTCCTCCAGGAGTCGGCAAGACTTCGTTGGGCAAGAGCATTGCGAAGGCGATGAAGCGAAAATATGTCAGGATGTCGTTAGGTGGACTGCACGACGAAGCAGAAATCCGAGGTCATCGACGCACGTATGTAGGTGCTATGGCTGGTCAGATCATCAAGAACATCAAGAAGGCAGGCAGTAGCAATCCTGTGTTCATCTTGGACGAGATTGACAAAGTGACCCAGCAGACCAATAACGGCGACCCTGCATCGGCACTGTTGGAGGTCCTCGACCCTGAACAGAATGTGGCTTTCCACGACAACTACCTCGATACGGATTACGACCTGTCGAAAGTGATGTTCATTGCCACAGCCAACAACATATCCACCATCCCTGCCCCACTCCTCGACCGTATGGAACTGATTGAGGTGAGTGGCTATCTGACGGAGGAGAAACTCGAAATAGCCAAGCGTCATCTGGTACCCAAGGAGCTTGACAATTTGGGAATGAAAGACAGTGGTGTGAAGATTTCGAAGGCCGCCATTGAGAAAATGATAGAGGACTATACACGTGAGTCTGGCGTGCGCGACCTCGACAAGAAAATCAACAAGGTGCTTCGCAAAGTGACACTCAAGTATGCCAAGGATGGCATTCTGCCTGAGAAAGAATTGAGTGTGGAAGACGTGAAAGAATATTTAGGTACGGAACCATTCAGCCGTGACAAGTATCAGGGCAACGACTACTATGGCGTTGTGACTGGCTTGGCTTGGACGAGCGTGGGTGGAGAGATTCTTTTCATCGAGACTTCCATTGACAACGGCAAGGGCGGCAAGTTAGGTTTGACAGGAAACCTGGGCGATGTGATGAAGGAATCAGCTACGATCGCTCTGCAATATCTGAAAGAGCACTGCGACCTCATCGGCATCGAACCCGACTATTTTGAGAACCACAACATTCACATCCACGTGCCAGAAGGTGCAACGCCTAAAGATGGTCCATCAGCAGGCATCACCATTGCCACTTCATTAGCCAGTGCCATCACGAAACGTAAGGTGCGCAAGAACATCGCAATGACTGGTGAAATCACCTTGCGCGGAAAAGTGTTGCCAGTAGGTGGCATCAAGGAGAAGATTCTGGCCGCCAAACGTGCTGGCATTACTGACATCCTCATCTGCCACGAGAACAGGAAGAACATCGAGGACATTCCCGCCAAGTATGTGAAGGGAGTGACGTTCCACTATGTGGAGAATGTGAAAGATGTACTTGATTTTGCCCTGCTGTAAGGACCAACGACATCTCACATTTTACATTTAACATTTTATATTTAACATCCATAAATGACATTCACCCTCCAACATAACGACCCCAAGACCAATGCCCGTGCAGGTCTCATCCACACGGATCATGGCGATATACAAACGCCCATCTTCATGCCCGTAGGTACACAAGCCTCCGTGAAGGCCGTGCATCTGCATGAACTGAAGGATGATATTAAGGCACAAATCATCCTCGGCAACACCTACCACCTCTACTTGCGACCAGGACTCGAAGTGCTGGAGGCAGCAGGAGGTTTACACAAATTCAATGGTTTCGACCGTCCGATGCTCACTGATAGTGGTGGTTTTCAGGTCTTCTCACTGTCTGGCATCCGCAAAATCAAAGAGGAAGGTGTGGAGTTTCGTAGCCACATCGATGGCAGTAAGCACTTCTTTTCTCCTGAAAAGGTGATGGATATTGAGCGAACGATCGGTGCAGATATTATGATGGCTCTCGACGAGTGTCCTCCGGGCACCAGTGACTACGAGTATTCGAAGAAATCGCTGGCACTGACGGAACGATGGCTCGACCGTTGCATCCAACGCTTCAACGAGACGGAGCCTAAGTATGGTTACCAGCAGAGCCTCTTCCCCATCGTACAAGGTTGCACCTACAAGGATTTGCGTACCCAAGCCGCTGAATATGTGGCAGAGAAAGGAGCTGATGGCAATGCCATTGGCGGACTGGCCGTGGGAGAACCAACGGAGGTAATGTACGAAATGATAGAAGTGGTCAATGCCATCCTGCCCAAAGACAAGCCCCGTTACCTGATGGGCGTGGGCACCCCCATCAACATTCTGGAAGCCATCGAACGTGGCGTGGATATGTTCGACTGTGTGATGCCAACCCGAAACGGACGCAATGCCCAAATCTTCACCAAGCATGGCACCATCAATCTGCGCAACCAGAAATGGGATTTCGACTTCTCCCCACTCGACCCTGAAGGGACATCATACGTGGACACCACCTATACAAAAGCATACGTTCACCATCTCTTCAAGGCTCAAGAAATCCTCGCTTTGCAAATTGCATCTATCCACAATTTGGCATTCTACCTTTGGTTGGTAGGAGAAGCACGTACACACATCATTGCTGGCGACTTCTGCGTGTGGAAGGCGAAGATGGTAGAAGAGTTGAGCAGGAGGCTGTAGGACTGCCACACCAGTAATTACACATTATATATAAATATAAAACAAAAAGATTTGACACTTTGGTTTTATTCGAAGAAGTAGACGGCAAATTGGTTCCCAAGGGAAGCGAGGAAGACATCAAGGCTTATCTCGACTACAAGAAGGGACTGAAGACGAGGGCGAGACGTCGTTCATTGCGCGAACGGTATGCCCGTCGGTCATCGGCCTTCAGATGGTTGGGTGAACACATGCCCTTGTCGCGCCTTGACCGCTACATCGTGGGCAAGTTTCTGGGCACCTACTTCTTCTCCATCGTGCTGATCATTAGCATCGCTGTGGTGTTCGACATCAATGAAAATGTCGACAAGTTCCTGCAACATGATGTACCCATGCACGAGATTCTGTTCGATTACTATCTGAACTTCATCCCGTTCTACTCCAACATGTTCAGCCAGTTGTTTGTGTTCATTGCCGTCATCTTCTTCACCACAAAACTGGCAGACAATTCCGAAATCATTGCCATGCTGTCAACAGGCACCAGTTTTGCTCGGCTGGTACGTCCCTACATGATTTCTGCCGCCATCATCGCATTGCTCAACTACGGGTTAGGGGCATATATTATCCCAAAAGGAAATGTCAAAAGAGTCCGATTCGAGAACAAATACAAGAATCGCGGACGCCAAGACTTCACTTCCAACGTGCAGTTGGAGGTTGACTCAGGGGTCATTGCCTACTTTGGACGTTATGAGGAAAGCCACAAGATGGCGTTCGACTTCACCCTCGACAAGTTTGAAGACAAGAAGCTGGTGAAGCATCTGCAGGCGATGTCCATCCAATACGACACTCTCTCGTATGAGCCATATCACTGGGTCATCACGAGTTATCAGACACGTGATTTGCAAGGCATGCGAGAAATCATCACGAGTGGCAACAAACTCGACACCATTATCAAGATTCAGCCTCAAGACCTGATGGCATCGAGAGACATGGAAATGACGCTTACCACTCCAGAACTGCGTCGCCACATCGAACGACAGAAAGCACGTGGATTTGCCAACCTCCAACAATTCGAGGTGGAATACTACAAACGTGGTGCAACGGCCTTTGCCACCTTCATCCTCACCCTTATCGGCGTGTCCATCTCTGCACGAAAGCGCAAGAACGGTATGGGTATCGCACTCGGCATTGGCTTGGCGCTTATCTTGGCTTACATCATGTTCCAGACCGTTGTGTCCAGCCTTGCCATCAATGCAAACTTTCCAGCTGCCATCGCTGTCTGGATTCCCAACTTCGTTTATGCCTTCATCGCTCTCTACTATTACAAGAAAGCACCAAGATAATGAACATCAGACATTTAACATTTGACATTTAACATTCAAGACGATGTATTTCGACGAACTAAACATATCAGACGAATTGCTCGATGCGCTCGACGCCATGAATTTCGAGGAATGTACCCCCATTCAAGAGCAGGCTATCCCCAAGATTCTTGAAGGACACGACCTGATGGGCATTGCGCAGACAGGCACAGGAAAGACAGCAGCTTACCTGCTTCCCGTTCTCGACGAACTGAGTCATGGAAATTATCCCAAAGACTCCGTCAACTGCATCATCATGTCCCCTACCCGCGAACTGGCACAGCAAATTGACCAGCAGGTGGAGGGTTTTGCTTACTATTTGGATGGCGTTTCATCTGTGGCCGTCTATGGAGGCAACGATGGCATCCGCTTTGAGCAGGAACGCAAAGGGTTGGAATTGGGAGCAGACATTATCATTGCCACCCCTGGCCGACTGATCAGCCACCTGAATGGCGGACACATTGACCTGAAGAAAGTCTCCTTCTTTATTCTCGACGAGGCAGATCGTATGCTCGATATGGGTTTCTATGACGACATCATGAAGATTGCGTCTTATCTGTCTGCTGACCGCCAGACAATCATGTTCTCTGCCACCATGCCCGACAACATTCAAAAGTTAGCACAGAACATTCTGCGCAATCCTGTGGAGGTGAAGATTGCCGTGTCGAAACCAGCAGAGAAGATTCAGCAGATTGCTTACATTTGCTACGACGGCATGAAGGAACGCATTGTGGAACAAGTGCTCAGCGACGAAACACTCGACCGTGTCATCCTCTTTGCATCCTCCAAGCAGAAGGTGAAGGAATTGAGTCTCACCCTCAAACGGAAAGGTTTCAATGTAGGCGCCATGCACAGCGATTTGGCTCAGCGCGAACGAGAGGAGATGATGCTGGGGTTCAAGAACCGTCGCATCCGCATACTTATCGCCACCGACATTGTAAGCCGAGGTATCGACATCGACGACATCCAGATGGTCATCAACTTCGACACACCACGTGACCCTGAGGACTATGTGCATCGCATCGGACGCACAGCACGCGCCAATCGTGATGGCCAGGCCGTCACATTGGTCACTCCCAAAGACTGGCCACACCTGATGAAGATTGAGAAGCTCATCGAGAAGGAAATTCCCAAGCCCGACCTTCCTGAAGGATGTGGAGAGAAACCTGAAATCAGTGCCAGCAGCCGTCGCCATACACCTGGCAGACATGGCGGAAAGGGAAGGCACCACCGAAAAGGGAACGGAAAACATCGCAGTAAAAACAAAAACAAGTCTTCAAACCAAGGCGAAAAAGCATAAATGAGCACCCAAAATGCCCTCTTTCAGTTTTTTTAACTCGCTTAAAGAAGATATTATTTGACGGACTCCTCAAAAAGGTGTAATTTTGCAGTCAAATTGAATATTCGACATCAAAAAGAATGAATAAACTCACACTTACCATCATTGCAACGACCTTCGCGACAGCCCTCCATGCGCAGAACGGCATCAACTCGCCCTACTCTCGCTATGGATTTGGCATACAGTCCGAACGTGCGATGGGGTTCAACAAAGGCATGGGTGGTGTTGCCCAAGGATTCCGCAACGGACAGCAAATCAACATTGCCAACCCTGCTTCCTATTCTGCTGTTGACTCTGTTACAGCTCTCTTCGACATAGGCATATCCTTACAGTATGCCAATCACAAGATGGACAATCTGCAACGAAACATGCGTAACACCAGTTTCGACTACTTTGCATTCCAGTTTCGTGCCTTCAAGCATGTGGGCATGACCATAGGACTGATGCCCATCACCAACATCAAATACGATTTCGAATCCTCCTCCGAGACCCTGCAAGGCACGGAAAACATCACATCTTCCTACGCTTTCAATGGTGACGGTGGCCTGCGCGAAGTGATCTTTGGAACAGGATGGAATCCTTTCAAACCCATCTCCATCGGCTTCAATGTCGGCTACATTTGGGGTGACTACACCCACAATATGGGGATGTCTTTCAGCGATAACGACGCATTCAGTTTGAAGCGCACCTATTCAGCAGAAATCAGCACCTACAATATCCAAGCCGGATTGCAATACATCCAGCCCATCAGCAAGAAAGACCAGATTGTATTAGGTGTAGCCTACAGACTGGGACATAATATGGGCAACGAAGCCTATCGAACCACGGAGACGCTTGCAGGCGATGCGGTAGGAACACAAACCAACGACACCATCAAGAACGCCTTCCACTGGCCAACTGATGTGGCCGCCGGCATCACCTACTACCACAGCAACACCCTCCGCATCGGAGCGGATTTCGAGATAGAACGATGGAGTGGTACGCGATTCCCCAATCATCAGACAGGAATCTCTGGAAGCACCATCTCTCAGAACTACATTTCCACCACTGGACAACTGAACGACCGCATAAAGGTATCTTCCGGATTTGATTGGACGCCCAATCCGCAGTCAACCAAATATCTTAGCAGATGCACCTACAAGATGGGCGGTTACTACTCACAATCATACGCCAAGGCCGACGGGACAGGCACCGTCACCAAGAAGCCCTACGAATTGGGCGTGTCGGCAGGAATATCCCTTCCCATTGCCAATGCACACATCACAGCCCTCGACATGAGAAAGAGAAACATTCCCCGCATCAACATGTCGGTGCAGTGGGTACACACCAACATTCCCTATCTCAACGCCTCCACCATGCGGCCAGGCACCCTTACAGAGAACTACTTCAAGTTCTGCTTGGGCATCAGCTTCAGCGAACGCTGGTTCTACAAGTCGAAACTGGATTAAAAACTCTCAACTCTAAACCCTCAACTCTAAACTCTAAACACCATAGGACATCCCCCTCAAAAAAATCGGTATTTCCTATTTGCATGTGACAGACATTCACTACTTTTGCATCACAAAATCAAAACATAGTCATTAGATTAACAGTATTAACAACCAATAAATAGAAGTATGAAGAAGATTTTATTTGCATGTGCCCTTGCATTCGTTGCTGTTGCTGCATCAGCTCAGGACCTCAAGGGAACTTCACTCAACGACCGCATTGGTCATGGCCAAGACTCCATCGATGTGCTTGGTAGCCTCTCACTCTATCAGGATGCGTTCAAGCGCCAGAGCTATGTCGAGGCGCTCGAGCCATGGGAGTACGTGTTTGAAAAAGCACCGCTGTCTATGGTACGCGTTTACACCGATGGTGCATGGATGTTCGAGCAACTCATCCAGAAAGAGACAGATGCAGGCAAGAAGAAAGAGTATTTCGACAAGCTCATGGCCATCTACGACCAGCGCCTCAAGTATCTCGATGCACTCAACTCCTTCGCCACCCCCAAGACCACCTCAACCAAGGGTAACATCATCTGCCGCAAGGCTTATGACTACTACTACTTCTGCCCAACGGTGGACAACAACGTAGCCTACAAGATGTTCAAGGAAGGTATTGACGACATGGGTCCCAACACGGAGGGCTTCGTCCTCTACGGATTCATCGAGTGCTCCTACAACCGTTTCCTCCAGAACAAGGACAACATCGACGTGCGCCAGGAGTTCATCCAGGACTACATGGAGACCAACGACATCTGCGACCGTCTGCTCGATCAGGCTAAGGAATTCCCATCTGAGACCATTCCTGCCGATCCAGACTCTCCAGACTCCACCAAGTGGGTTGACCAAGTGGTGCTCTCTCCAGAGGCTCAGAAGATTGTGGACAACTACCAGCCCGTGCAGATCAAGGCCAACGAACTCTTCGTTTCTTCTGGCGCTGCTGATTGCGACGCCCTTGAGAAGATTTATGGTGCACAGGTAGAGGCCAACAAGACCAACCTCCAGTACCTCAACGCCGTGCTCGCCATCCTCACCAACTTCGAGTGCGACAAGTCCAACATCTACTATGTGGCAGCCGACTACGCCTACCAGATCAACAAGACCCCACAGGCAGCCATTGGTAAGGCTTCCAAACTGCTGAAGGAAGGCGATGTGAACGGAGCCATCAAGTACTTCGACGAGGCACTCAGCCTGGAGACCGACAACGCCAAGAAGGCCAAGTACTCCTACATCGTGGCAGCCCTCATGTATCGTAAGGGCAACCTCGCACAGTGCCGTGCTTACTGTCAGAAGACCCTCCAGTACAATCCTTCCAACGGTGGTGCATACCTCCTTCAGGCCAGCTGCATCGCACGTGCCGCATCGGGTGACCACCTCCAGAAGAGCTATTACTACTGCCTCGCCTACGACTATTGCAACAAGGCCAAAGCCGTTGACCCATCTTCAGCCGCCAAAGCCAACCGCGCAGCAGCAGGTTATGCAGCTCACTTCTATCCCAAGTCTGAGGCCTTCTTCGCTGGCATCAAGGCTGGTCAGACCGTCAGCGTTCCCGGCTACGGAACCACCACACTGCGACTCAGATAGTTGACACTTAACATTTAACATTTGACATCTAAGATCACACATACATTCAGCGTTGCAGCAGTCATCATGGCTGCTGCAATGCTCATGTTATTCTCGTGCAACAACGAGGAGGAGAAGAAAGGGCCACATCTCGCAGAGCGTGACTCCCTCCCCACCCTCCGCACTTTAGGTGTCAGCACATTGGTGAGCGACTCAGGCATCATCCGCTATAAGATCATAGCCGAAGAGTGGTTCATCTACGACAAGAAAGACCCGCAATACTGGTCTTTCCAGAAGGGGCTCTTCATCGAGACCTTCGACCGTTCTTTCCAAGCCGAAGCATTCATCTCGTGCGACACCGCCTACCACTTCTACAATCGCAGTCTTTGGGAACTGCGTGGACGTGTGCTTGCCAAGAACGTCAAGGGTGAGACCTTCAAGACCACCCTCCTCTACTGGGACACCCGTGCCCACCGCATCTACTCCCCTGCCTACATGGAGATTGACGGCGAAACCCAGAAGCTCTCCGGCTACGACTTCAGCAGCAATGAGCAGATGACCGAATACATCATCCACTCCTCCAAAGGCCAGTTCCCGCTCGAGGACAACACACCTACCCCTGAGCCCGATCCGGCAATGATGGCCGAACAAGACAGCACAAAACAGAAATAGCCATACAGCACTGAACTGTATGGCTATTTCATTTTACTTCATCATTCGCTTATCACCGCTTTTTTACAGGATCGTCTTGACTGCTTCAAACATGCCCTTCTCCTGAATGAGGTCGAGGTCTTTCTTCACAAGGGCTGTGAGGCCAGGAACGGTCTTGTTGAGATCCTCGTGCCAGATGTTCTCTGCGGCAAGAACGCCCTCTGCCACCTTCTGCGTGTCGCCTGTAGCCCAGAGGTCTTTGAGCAACTGCATGATTTCAGG
Source organism: uncultured Bacteroidaceae bacterium (assembly GCA_905234125.1). Lineage (GTDB taxonomy): Bacteria > Bacteroidota > Bacteroidia > Bacteroidales > Bacteroidaceae > Minthosoma. The sequence continues at coordinate 16,955 of CAJOGQ010000020.1, forward strand.
TGCATCGTTAGGCTCGATGGGAGCGCCGTCGGCACGGGTGCCACCCTTGTAATAAGTGATGATGGCAGCGAGTCCGAAGACGAGACCCTGTGGAAGTTCGCCTTTACGCTGGAGATACACCTTCACGCCTGGCAGGTCGCGCGTCTCGTACTTGGGGAAAGAGTTGAGCATGATGCTCGTCACCTGATGGTCAACGTATGGGTTGTTGAAACGCTCCAGCACGTCGGAAGCGAACTGCTTCAGCTCGTCCATCGGGAGGTTGAGGGTCTGCATGAGTTCGTCGAACTGCACCTTGTGGATGTACTTGCCCACCACCTCATCGTTGCAGGCATCGCGCACGATGTTGATGCCACTGAGGTAAGCCACAGGAGAGAGCACGGTGTGGGGACCATTGAGGAGGGTCACCTTGCGCTCGTGGTAAGGTTTCTCGCTGGGCGCAATGAGGACGTTAAGTCCTGCCTTCTCAGCAGGGAACTCAGCCTTGAGGTCGTCGATGTCCATGTTCTCAGGCTTCTCGATAACCCAAAGATGGAAGGCCTCACCCTGCACGACGAGGTTGTCGGCATAGCAGATCTTCTGCTGAATCTCTGCAATCTCCTTGCGTGGGAAGCCGGGCACGATGCGGTCAACAAGCGTGGCGCACACATAATTATATTGAGTGAACCAGTTCTTGAAGGCTTCGTAGTCGGCACCAAAGTCATCCTTCCAAAGCTCGATGTACTGGTAGATGCAATCCTTCAAATGGTGGCCATTCAGGAAAATCAGCTCACAAGGCATGATGATGAGTCCCTTGTCGGCAGCGCCGTTGAAGGTCTTAAAGCGACGATAGAGCAACTGGGTGAGCTTGCCTGGATAGGATGAGGCAGGGGCATCGGCCAACTTGCAGGCTGGATCGAAAGCGATGCCGGCCTCTGTGGTGTTAGAGATGACGAAGCGAATCTCTGGTTGCTCAGCCAATGCCATGAAGGCCTGGTTCTGGCTGTAGGGATTGAGGGCACGGCTGATGCAGTCGATGCGTGTGAGCGAGTTGACCTTCTCGCCGTTGAGCCGACCTTGCAGATTGACGTGGTAGAGACAATCCTGGCCATTGAGCCAATCGACCATACCCTTCTCAATGGGCTGAACCACCACAACGGAAGCGTTGAAGTCGGTCTTCTGATTCATGTTGTACACAATCCAATCGACAAAACAGCGCAGGAAGTTGCCTTCGCCGAACTGGATGATTCTCTCAGGTGCATGGCTCTTCGGAGCCGTGCGAGCGTTCAATGCTTTGAGTGCCATATATGACTGAAAATTAATTAATTAGTTATTTACAGTTTTTTCTATTAGAAGAATTGCAAACCTATTTTTTAAGTTTTGCGATGCTCTCTGTGAGTGTGGCAATCTTGGTCTCGGCATCGCTCTGCTTCTTGCGTTCCAATTCCACCACATGAGCAGGGGCGTTGGCCACGAAGCGTTCGTTGCTGAGTTTCTTCTTCACACCCATCAGGAAGCCCTGCAGATGCTTCAGTTCTGCCTCCATCTTCTGGATTTCAGCCTCTGTGTCGATGAGGTTGCCAAGCTGAACGGCATACTCGGTGGTGCCCAACATGAAGGCAGAGGTGCCGTCGCTCTTGGCCTGCACATAGAGGATGTCGGAGAGGGATGCCATCTTCTTGATAATAGCTCCCATAGCAGGACACTTGGTCACATTCTTGTCATCAGGAGAACCGATAACCACTTCGAGCACCAAAGGCTCGCGTGGAGAGATGTTCTTGCTCTGACGAACGGCACGCACACCAGAGATGACCTGCTTGGCCTCTTCATATTGTGCCATCAACTGCTTGTCGGCCTCCGTGGGCGCATCGAGGATGAGGGTGTCAACCATGATGCTCTCACCGTCCTTACGCTCTGCGATGTGCTGGTAGAGCTCTTCTGTGATGAACGGCATGAAGGGGTGGATAATCTTCATCAACTGCTCGAAGAAGTTGAGCGTAGCCTTGAAGGTATCAGCATCAACAGGCGCCTGATAAGCTGGCTTGATCATTTCGAGATACCAACCAGAGAACTCATCAGTAAAGAGCTTGAAGACAGCCATGAGGGCTTCGTTGAGACGATACTTCGAGTAAAGGTCGTTAATCTCGACGAGCGCCGTCTTGATGGTAGCCTCCATCCAAGCGATGGTCTTCTTGTTCTCCTCAGGCTGTGCCAACGAATCGGACACTTCCCAACCCTTCACAAGACGGAATGCGTTCCAAATCTTGTTGCAAAAAGCAGCACCTTGCTGACAGAGTTGCTCGTCGAAGAGGATGTCGTTGCCAGCAGGAGCAGACAGGAGCATGCCCATACGCACACCATCGGCACCATACTTGTCGATAAGGCCAATGGGGTCGGGAGAGTTACCCAACGACTTGGACATCTTGCGACCTAACTTGTCACGCACAATACCCGTGAAATAGACACTGCGGAACGGCACGTCCTTCAGATATTCCTCACCAGCGATGATCATACGAGCCACCCAGAAGAAGATGATATCAGGACCTGTCACCAGAACAGATGTGGGATAGTAGTAGTTAATTTCCTCATTGCCAGGATGGTTGATGCCATCAAAGAGGGAGATAGGCCAGAGCCATGAAGAGAACCAGGTGTCGAGGGCATCTTCGTCGTGACGCAGTTGGTCGATGGTGATGTTCTCGTATCCAGGAATCTTCTTGGCCTCTTCAAGTGCCTCCTCAGCTGTGAGCGCCACCACATACTTCTCCTCCTCGTCCTCAGCTGTAGGCAGGAAGTAGGCAGGAATGCGGTGTCCCCACCAAAGCTGTCGGCTGATACACCAATCCTGAATGTTCTCCATCCAGTTGCGATAGGTGTTGACGTATTTGGTGGGATAGAACTTGATGTCGCCATTGAGCACAGGAGGCAGGGCGATGTCGGCAAAGTGCTTCATCGAGAGGAACCACTGCTTGCAGAGACGAGGCTCAACCGCTGTGTCCTGATTGCGCTCTGAATAGCCCACCTTGTTGTCGTAGTCCTCAATCTTCTCCATGAGACCCGCATTCTTGAGGTCGATGGCAATCTGCTTGCGCACCTCCATACGATCCATGCCCACATAGAGTCCAGCTTCCTCAGAAAGCGTTCCATCAGGATTAAAGATGTCGATGGTTTCGAGGTTGTGCGCCTTACCCAAAGCATAGTCGTTCACGTCGTGGGCAGGAGTGACCTTCAGACAGCCCGTACCAAACTCGATGTCCACGTAGCGGTCTTCAATCACAGGAATGACACGATTCACCAAAGGCACTATCACCTTGTGACCATGCAGCCACTGGTTCTTGGGGTCTTTGGGGTTGATGCACATGGCCGTATCGCCCATAATAGTCTCAGGACGGGTCGTGGCAACCACAGCATAGTAGCCCTTGGCATCCTTGTGGATGATGTTACCTTCCTTCTCCAAAGTGTCGATGGAGACCTTACCTCCTAAAGACTGAAGGTTTTCAGGGTCAGCCACATAATACTTCAGATGGAAAAGATGGCTCTTCTCATCACGATAAATCACCTCCTCAGTAGAAAGCACGGTCTGCGCCTTCGGATCCCAGTTGACCATGCGGAGACCACGATAGATGAGTCCCTTCTTGTAGAGGTCAACGAAGACCTTGAGCACACTTTCGCTACGCTTCTCGTCCATCGTGAAGGCGGTGCGATCCCAATCGCAGGATGCACCCAAACGGCGCAACTGCTTGAGAATGATGCCTCCATGTTCGTCAGTCCAAGCCCAAGCATGCTTCAAGAACTCCTCACGAGTGAGGTCACGCTTCTTGATGCCCTGTTCGGCCAGTCGATTCACCACCTTTGCCTCTGTGGCAATGGATGCATGGTCTGTGCCAGGCACCCAACAAGCGTTCTTACCGTCGATGCGAGCCTTGCGAATCAGGATGTCCTGAATGGTGTTGTTGAGCATGTGACCCATGTGAAGCACACCCGTCACGTTGGGGGGCGGAATCACAATCGTGTAAGGTTCACGACTATCGGGTTTACTGGCAAAGAGTTTGTGGTCAAGCCAATACTGGTACCACTTACCTTCCACATCGGAAGGATTATAATTTTTTGCTAATTCCATCATGAATATTTACAATTTAGCAATTTACAATTTACTATTTATCAATTTATTATCTAATTCTTTATTCGTAACGAATGGTTTGCGAGGGCTTGCCGATGCTGATGAGATGCGAACTTCCCCAGATGACCAAGGTGGAGACAAGCAACGTGATGGCGTTGATGGCCAGAATCAGCAACCAGTTGAACTGAATAGGCACGGAGTCGATGTAATAGACCGAAGCGTCGAGCGAAATGAAGTGGAACTGTTGCTGAAGCCAGCAGAGAAGCAAACCCACGACATTGCCCCAAAGCATCCCCTGCCCTACCAGCATGATGCTGAACTGGATGAAGATGCGTCTGACAGAGACGTTGGTCGCACCCAAGACTTTCAGCGTTCCAATCATGTTGATGCGTTCGAGCATGATGATGAGCAGTCCGCTGACCACCGTGAAAGCACTAACCAAAATCATCAGCACGAGAATCATCAACACATTCATGTCGAGCACAGCCAACCAAGCAAACGTGTGCGACGCAATGTCCTTGATGCTGAACACACCGTAGGTCACACCATTGCGATCGGTGCCCTGATGGATGAACTGGAGCTTCTGAGTCAACTCCTCCACCCTATCGAAATCGTTCACCGTCACTTCCAATCCTGACGACATCTCCTCCTCCCAATTATTCAACTTCCGCACCGTGTAGATGTCAGTAATGACGTAATTCTTGTCATAGTCGTTCATGTTGGTGGCAAATATGCCTGCCACCTTGAATCGACGTGCCCGCATCGCTTCCTCACCCATGAAATAGGCAAAAATCTTATCGCCCGTCTTCACACCCAAGTCTCCTGCCACCTTCTGCGAGAGAAGTATCTCGTTAGAGGCTTTCTTGGCAGAGAACTTTGGCATTTCCCCATCCACAAGGCATCGCTGAAAGAACGAAAGGTCGTAATCCTCCCCCACTCCCTTGAAGGTCAAACCCCTGAAGTTCTCCTCGGTCTTCAAGATGCCGATTTTGGTGGCAAAACGCTGAACGCGCTGAATGCCCTTCACCTGCTTCACCTTACGAATGAGCGTGTCGTTGGTCAGGATGGGCATTATCTCGTAGTTCTGGTCTTGGGTCAGACTCAGCACCTGAATGTGACTGCCAAAGCCAACAACCTTCTCGCTCACCTCATGCTTGAAGCCCAGTACCACAGCCAGACTCACCAGCATAACCGCCACACCAATGGCTACACCCAACATCGCTATACGAATAGCAGGACGAGAAAATCGTTCCCCGTCCTCTGCCTTGTCAGCATAAATTCGTTTCGCGATGAAAAGTTCGAAATTCAATGTTAACCTTAATCCTAACCTTAACTGTCAACTCTCAATTATCAACTCTCAACTCTACCAGGATATGCCTCAAGTGCCTTACGCAAAACAAAGAGCGCCCTCACCAGATCTTCCTTCTTCAGCACGTAGGCGATACGGACTTCGTTCTTGCCAGCTCCAGGTGTGGTATAGAAACCCGATGCAGGAGCCATCATCACCGTCTCACCCTCATAGTTGAAGTCAGAAAGGCACCATGCACAGAACTTTTCGCAGTCATCAACAGGCAACTTCGCCACTGTATAGAATGCTCCCATCGGAATCGGCGAATAAACGCCAGGGATGCGATTCAGTCCATCAATCAGACACTTACGTCGTTCCACATATTCATCGTAGATGTCACGACTGTACTCCTCTGGCGCATCCAGGCTGGCTTCTGCAGCAATCTGTCCGATGAGTGGAGGAGAAAGACGAGCCTGACAGAATTTCATCACCGCCTTGCGAATCTCCTCATTCTTCGTGATGAGCGCACCAATGCGGATGCCGCACTCGCTGTAACGCTTCGACACAGAGTCAATCAGCACCACATTCTGCTCGATACCTTCGAGGTGGCAGGCAGAGATGTAAGGAGAACCCGTGTAGATGAACTCTCGATACACCTCGTCGGAGAAGAGATAGAGGTCGTACTTCTTCACGAGGTCACGAATCTGATTCATCTCACGGCGTGTGTAGAGATAGCCTGTGGGGTTGTTGGGATTGCAGATGAGGATGGCACGTGTGCGCTCATTGATGAGCTCCTCAAACTTCTCCACCTTTGGCAGGGAGAAACCCTCATCGATAGTGGTGGCAATGGTGCGAATCACGGCACCGGCCGAAATGGCGAAGGCCATGTAGTTGGCGTAGGCTGGTTCTGGCACGATGATTTCGTCGCCAGGATTCAAGCATGCCAAAAAGGAGAAAAGCACAGCCTCACTACCGCCACTGGTGATGATGATGTCATCAGCAGTCAAATGAATGTCGTACTTGGCATAGTAGTTCACCAGCTTCTCGCGATAGCTGCGATAGCCCTGCGAAGGGCTGTACTCCAGAATCTTTCTGTCAATGTTCTTAATGGCATCAAGCGCCACCTGAGGAGTGGGCAGATCGGGCTGTCCAATGTTCAGATGATAGACTTTGATGCCACGCTTCTTAGCGTCTTCAGCAAGAGGAGCCAGTTTGCGGATTGGCGAACTGGGCATCTCTGTTCCTCGTATGGAAATTTTAGGCATATCTAATCAGATAAAGTTGTTTACCATTGAAAATATTGCAATATGAGTGCAAAGGTACGAATTTCTCATGGCACAACATCCCTATCCGATTAACTTTTTGCCTTTTCCTCCATGAAAAAAGTAAAATGCAGGAAGAAATAGCGGACATTGAGGCTAATCCTTCAACGGCATGGTGAGAATGAAGCGGGCACCATCATGGTAAGTGTTGTCGTAGTAGAACGTACCACCCTGCACCTCGGCACTACGACGAACAAGGTTGAGTCCAATGCCCAATCCCTCGCTGTAGTAGTCGAGCTTGAAGAATGGGATGAAGATACGCTCCTCATCTGCTTCAGCGATACCAATACCCGTGTCTGTCACAGTGAAGGTGACGGTATTGTCATCATCCTGACGGCATGACAATGTGATGCTTCCCTGCTTGGTGAACTGGTTGGCATTGTCAAGCATCTGCTTCAGCATCTTCGGGAAAGCTTGTTTATGGGCGATGATGGTCAAACTATCAAGCACAGAAGTCTCGAAATTCAATTTCACCGTCTCTGGACACTTCAGCTTGATTTTGCTCATGATCTCACGGCAAAGGTCATTACAAGCAAACGGGGTGTCCTTGGTGATACTTGTCCTGTTCTCGAGGTAACCTGCCGTCAGCATCTTCTCAATGATTTCTTGGATGTTTTCCGAGTTCTCCTGCATCGCATCGAGAATCAGTTCCATCTCCTCTTCAGGAATGGATTGGTGGTCATCGCGAATCACCTGCGAGAAGCCGATGATGATGTTCAGAGGAGTACGCACCTGATGGGTGACGTCCTGCATGAAGGCAGTCTTCTTCTCCAATGCCACCTGCGCCTGCTCGTTGGCTATCGTCAGCTCGACATTACGCTTCTTGATTTCTTCGTTCATCATCCGAATATCGCTGATGTAGCCAGAGATAAACTTCTGCATCTTGCAGAAACTGTTCTGCAACAGTCCCACAGCATCAATACGGTCACTCGGCTCCATGTGGTCGTCGAAGTTTCCAGCTGCGATGTGACGCGCCTGACGTGCCAGTTGATTGACGGGCACAAGGGCACTCTTGACGATCTGTCTGCACAAGATGAGCAAGAGTAACAGTCCGACGATGATGATACCCATCACAATGTAGAACAGACGGTTATAGCCTTTGAATATTTCACTTTCCGGATAGACGATGGCAATACTCCAACCCGTCTGGGGCAAGTGGCGATAGAACACATAACAGTATTCACCATCGTGCATCAGCGACATCATGCCAGACTGACCACTCACCATCGCATTTCCCAGTTTAATCTGGTCTACATCTTTGTCAGGGTCTGTATCGGAGAAAATGGTTTTGTAAACCAATTTCGTTGAGTCAGGATGGATAAAGTAGTTGCCTTCCTTGCCCAGCATGAAGCAGTAGGAGCGTTCCGATGGACGTGTCTCATTCATGGTTCGAGACAACCACTTCAAGGAGAGGTCGGTGGAAACAACACCGATAAATTGCCCATCATCATTGAGAATCGGCTTGCTGTAGGATGTAATCATCTCCTGCACATAGATATCGTCTAAATAGAAGTCGAAGAACGGGTCTATCCAACTCGACTGCTTTGTACGCTTGGGGATGGTGTACCAATCCATGTCGAAGTAGTTGTATTCCTTGCTTCCCTCCTGCTCCGTCTGGATGGTGTCTGACTCATGACCCGAATAGATGGAATAGTATAGACCCTTATCTGGGAAGAAATTGGGCTCGAAAGCGATAGAGCAACCATTGAATCGAGGATTCAGTTCGACAATGCGTCGAGAATATTTCACCACAGAGTCTGGATCCTGATGGGTACGCACCAACCACTCTGTATTGGTGGTGGCGATTTCTACCTCTGTGAGGATTTCCGTCATACGAAGGGTCGTATTATCGAGCACCTTGGTGGCACGTTGCAAGGCATCATCACGCACATAATTACGCGATCTGATATACATGAAGCCAAGCGAAGCCACAAACACCACGACCGCAAAGAACAATATCCAGAGACTGAGCCTCAGGGACAGGGAATGTCGTATTTTCGTCAGAGGATTCTTCATTGCTTTGCGTTTTCAGGGTTTGACATTGTAGTGTTGTCACCACCAGTTGATGCTTGGTGCTCAGGCCCATGATAGGCCATAGCCCTCTCTGAGGCATCCAATATCTCATTGAGCAAACGGGTGACGTTCTCCGTGTTTTCGAGCATGCGATCCACGTGTCCTGCCATCTCTTCGCTTGTAAATTCTTTGTAGCCCTTGCGGATGGCTTCATTCTCCGTCACAATGATGCGGACAGGTTCCACCATCTGGTCAGTCATGTTGTTGATGACAGCCGACTTCGCACGGTCATCCTCCTTAGCCAATTTGCTGGCTTTCACCAGTTCGTTGTTGCGTTCGGTCAACGTGTCAGTCGTGTTGCGCAGTTCATTGATGTAGTCAGACAGCGACTTCTGCATCATCGAGAAGCTGTGTTGCAGATGACCCACCTCATCTCGACGTTTACTGTCAGGAATCTTCTCATCAAAGTTTCCGCCGGATATGTGGCGGGCACTTCTCGCCAGTCGTTTGAGCGGACGCAGGTTATGACGGATGATGAGTACGCAGAAAAACAAGAGAAGCACCAAGCCCACCACCGTGATGATCATCAGACTCGTCTGCAACTGCTTGAAGGGTTCCACGATATCGGATTCCTCGCACACGATGGCAACGCTCCAATCAGTATGAATGAATGGACGGTAGAAAACGTAGTTGGTTTCACCATCGCGCTGGAAGGAGCGGTAACCTGTCTCTCCCGAAATCATGGCCTTGCCGATGGCAGTCATGGCTGTGTCAGGATGCTCCAACGTAGAGGTGAAGATGGTCTGATAGAACAATTTGGTAGAATCTGGATGCACCAAGAACGTACCGCCTTTTCCCACCAGAATACTGTAGGAATGGGGGAATGGCTTGGAATCAGCAATCGTATGTGAGAACCAGTCGAGAGACAAATCGACGGACAAGATGCCGACACTATTGCCCTGCTTATCGCGGATGGGTTGGCAGAATGAGGTGATGGCCTCATTCGTAAGGAGTCCACCTGTTTCAGTCTCTATGAATGGTTCCACCCAATAAGGCTTGTCGAGCAGTTTAGGAATAAGATACCAATCCAAATAATAATATTGGTATATGTCTGTGCCTTCTTGTTCCGTCTGTATCGAGTCAGGGCCATTGTAGGAGTAAGCCGAGAAATACTGTCCCCATTTCTCATAAAAGAAGGGGTCGAACGCAATGGAGCACCCGATGAGATGGGGATTGTTCTCCAGAATCTTGCGGCTGAACACAAACATGGAATCTGGCTCGTCAATATGCTGTTCCACCAACCACTTCATGTTATTGGCGGCCACCTCCACTTCATGCAGCGTATTGCCCACTCTCAGCATCGTTCCTTCCAGCGTCTGCGAAGCCTTTTCGATAGCCTCTTCCTTCACAGCAAGACGTGAATAGTAGAACATGATGCCAAGCGCGGCCATGAAGAGCACCACCACGCTGGCAAAGACCCAGAAACTGAGCCTTGCTGCTAATGATTGGCGGACGTATGTGACTACACTCATCATGGTTTTTTCTCTATTTATTTGGTTTGGCCCATCAATTCTTCATAACTCACCTCACGGTCGATGCGGTTCGTTTGCATCAGTATCTGACTCGCCTTCTTCACCATGTCTGGACGCAGACGATACTCACGTTTGCCCGATTCGTGGTTAACCTGCAGACGCAGAATCTCCTGCAACATCAAACGCTGTATCACACGGTTGGTCTGCACCTTGTTGGCCACCACATATTTCATCACAATGGACAGCGCCTCCTCCTGATGAGTCAACGTCCACTCCCAACCACGCTTGGTGGCTTCAGCAAAACGTTTCACCTGATCGCGATGCGTATCGTAATAAGCGCGCTTCACATACACACCATTCTCCTGAATGTTGTAGCCATGATCGGCAAAACGATAGACGCTATTCTCTGGCATATCGAAACCTGCTTGTTTCAACAACAGATATTCGCTATAGCTGACTGCCGACACCATGTCCACACCACCAGACAGGAAGACATTGATGTTACTCGAAAAATATACCCACTCATAATTGAGCTTCTTCTCCTTGTTCAGGATAGTCACCAGGTAGTTGGGCTCCGACAGATAAACAGCCAGTCGCTGTCCCTTTTGTGTCAGAGGATCCTTGCCCCAACGTGAAATGAGCAAGTAACTGCTGTTCATCGAAGTCTGTAGGATGTTGACCAATGGCGTACCATTGGAGACAATATCGATAGCCGACATCAATGCCAACACACCAGCGTCACTCTCATCGTTTTCAATGCGATGATAGACAGAACTGGCCAACGAAGGGTGCTGAATCTTCACGTCAAGCCCAGCATCTTTATAGAAACCCTTCTCCTTTGCCACATAATAGCCAGCAAATTCTGCCTGAGCTGACCAAACCATCGTGATCGAGAAAGGATCCAACGGCTTCTTAGCAGCAGACGTCTGACCCTTCACCATCATCAGGGAAGGGGAACAAACCAACAAGGCTATGGCCAAAAAGAAAGTCTTCATTTGTCGCATAATAAATACATCATAACACCCGATAAGAGCTTCGAGCGATGCAAAGTTATAACTTTTTTCGCCAAAAAAATAATATATCAAGAAAAATTCTTAATTTTGTGCCCAAATTCATCAAAAAAAACAAAACAAGCGTCAAAATGAAAGTTGGAATTATACAACAATCGTGCAAGGAAGCCATTGCGACGAACATTTCAAACCTCGTCAGCAAGATACGCAAAGCTGCCATCGAAGGGGCTGAGCTGGTGGTGCTTCAGGAGCTCCACAATTCCCTCTACTTTTGTCAGGTCGAAGAAACGAGGAACTTTGACCTCGCAGAGACCATCCCTGGGCCTTCCACCGACCTCTTCGGGAAGCTGGCCAAGGATCTCGGCATCGTCATCGTCACATCCCTCTTCGAGCGTCGTGCTCCAGGACTCTACCACAACACAGCCGTGGTGATTGAGAAAGACGGCACTATCGCTGGCAAATACCGCAAGATGCACATCCCTGACGACCCCGCCTACTACGAGAAGTTCTACTTCACCCCAGGCGACCTCGGTTTCCACCCCATCCAGACCAGCGTCGGACTCCTCGGCGTGCAGGTGTGCTGGGATCAGTGGTATCCTGAAGGAGCACGCCTCATGGCTCTGCAAGGAGCCGAACTCCTCATCTACCCCACCGCCATCGGCTACGAATCGTCCGACACTCCCGAGGAGCAAGCCCGCCAACGCGTGGCATGGATGACCGTCCAACGGGGGCATGCCGTCGCCAACGGACTCCCTGTCATAGCTGTCAACCGCACAGGCCACGAGCCCGACCCTTCAGGACAGACCAATGGCATCCAGTTCTGGGGAAGCAGTTTTGTTGCAGGACCACAGGGCGAACTTCTCTATCAAGCTCCCATCGACGAGGAAGCAGTGGCTGTCGTCGACATCGACCTCCAGCGCAGCGAGAATGTCCGTCGCTGGTGGCCATTCCTCCGCGATCGCCGTATTGAAGACTTTGGCGACCTCAGCAAACGTTTCATTGACTGACGTTGACCATCATCCTGAGATTTCTTATCGGAGGCGATTGCGAAGATAGTGTCCCTTTACATATATATAATAAAAGAGGACACCCAAGAGGTTGATGGCGAAAGCAAACCAGAAAGCCGAAGAATAGCCCGTGTGATGGATGGCCAAACCACCACACACGACACCAAGCCCCATGCCGATGTCCCAACAAGTGAGCTGGGAGGAATTGGCTGTGCCTCGCTTGTTATTGGGAGCAAGATTGATGAACATCGTCTGCATGCCCGGCCAAATATGACCATTACCCAATCCAATGATAATGGCAGCGCCGTAATAGCCCCAATCATTCTTGAGCGTAGCGAAAAGCAGATAGCCGAAAAGACTGATGAGGATGCCATGATTGACATTCTCCACCACTCTACCCTTTCGCAACGAACGGGCACCAATCAGACGGGACAGGATGAGTCCACCACTCAACACGGCGAACCATAATCCTGTGCCAGCCGTGATGTTCAAGACCTCCTTTCCATAGATAGCCAAATAGGTTGCAAGGACTCCATAAGAGGTTCCAACACAAGCCATTACGAGTCCTTCGCTCCAGCCTTTCACGAGGAAGAAACGGTCGAACGACAGCGGGTCTTTATTGGGCACAATCTCCTTCGTGGGGAAATGCACGGTGGCGTTGATGATCAATCCGATACAGGATGTGCAGAGGGCAATCAGAAAGATGACATGATAATTGCTGATGGTGTCGTAGATGAGGAGTCCAACAGTTGGGGCGATGCTGGTGGCAAGGTTGTTGGAGAGACCATAATAGCCGATGCCTTCAGCCCTGCGAGAAGATGGAAGCACATCAATGGCCGAGGTGCTGTTGGCCACCGTCACTGCCCCCATCGGAGCTCCATGAGCCGTACGAATGATAGCAAACAACGTCATGGTGCCAGCAATCAGATAGCCCGCAAAAAACGCGAAGAAAAGGAAGTAACTGGTGAGCAACACGATGCGACGTGGAAAACTGTCCACCAGATAGCCAGCGATGGGACGAGCCAAGAGTGCCGTGAGCGTGTAGCCCGACAGCACTAGTCCGATGGTGTCCTTGTCCGCCTGATAAGTCTCGCTCAGGTAGAGCGGCAACAAGGGCGTGACCACCATAAACGAGAAGAATATCATGAAGTTGGCACTCCACACCTTCACATAATTTGCATTCCAAAGCCTTTCCACTTTCTTCCTACTTGCAATATCCTTTATACTTAATAACGTATTCTTTCCCCATTTATTGCATGCCATTAACCTTTGGGATGTCTTTCAAATCAATATCGGCGAAACGGAACATAGTGAATCTCATAAACCTTGTCAAAGTATTGTTCCCAATCGGAATGACCATCACCAATCTTGAAACCATAAAACTTTGTGCCAGTCTTCTGATATTCTTTGAACCGTAGCATGAGTTCCTTGTCTGTTCGTGGAATCAAGAAATCTGTAATCCATAGCACATCGGCATTCATATAGCGGTCATCATTATTGTCAAGCAAAGCAAAAGTCAAGTTCAACATCTTCTGTGCATCTGTTCCCCCTCCGATGAAGGGAAATACACCTTTTGCAAAGTTCTCTTGATCTTCCTCTCTCATACCCATTCGCTCCATCGATTTCTTTTGTCGTCTGGAACGTAATTCAATGGGATGGATGCCAATAGAGAAGTCTATCAAGAAACAATCTCTGTTCAATGTTTCTGCTGTTTGTTCCAATTTGGCGAGCAAAGATGCCTCAATCTTCTGAGGGACACCACTCATGCTGGCAGACGAATCCACACATACAATCATAGGTCCACGTCGTGATGCTCTTTCTGATCGAAGGCGACGTGCAGGTTTAGCTATTTCTGATTTATAGTGGAACACTTGCAACTTGCTCGTCATGTATTTGTGAATAAACAGTTTCTCCATGTCCCTATCTGTGTATTGTGCCCATTCCATCGGCATCAAAGCATTGAGATCTCTACCTATGCCGACTCCTTCTATGTCACTACCAGAAGAGTGCGAGAGTTGCATGCTCCTGCCTGTCTGTGTTGTCAGTCTGTCTTTCCCATCGGCATCCGCTATTCGTCCCATTCTTTTCGCCACATCACCAATCTCCGGGTATTGATTCTGAATCCTGACAATGTTCAGTTTTTTCTCAAATTCAGTTTCCGTCCACTGTCCTTCCATCATGCTCCATGCTTGCAGGGCTTCTTCTTCAGACACTCCTTCATTTCTCAGCTTTTGAGTGTGTCCAAGTTGTTGTTGCAGACTCTTTGCCACCAAGCTTTTCTTCTTCTCAAGATGTTCCTTCATCTTTTGTTGTACGTGTCTGTCCAGCGCACCGCCCCATTCGTGTCTCAGCATCTCCCAGTTCTCTGGATCTGTCCATCCATCACGTTGAAATCTTTTCTTCAAAAAGTCAATGTCGAATCCATCTTCTTCATGCTTATCAGCAATACTCTTGACAAGCGATTGCCAATTCCCTCTTTTTTTCTGCATTGACCATTCCTTCGTTTTTTCTATTTGTTCTCTTTCTCCACTGACGCGCTGACTGGCAAATTTCACTTGATGCATACATTCAAGCACAAAACGTCCAACCGTTTCATAGAAGAGTTGACCCGCGAAACGACTCGACAGCACCTTTGCTTGAATCAGAGGATTACTCATGACAGAGGCAAGATATTCCAAGATATAATCTCTCTTCACATCAGGAACATCCGTTTCAATGCTAAACACGTCACCCTTATTGACGAACAACCTAATCAGATGAAGATAATCGCCAGGCTGAAGAAGTTCTGGTTCCGACATCCTTATCCCTCCAACTTCTGAAGTTCGTATCTTGTATAAGCAATCTCAGTATAGATGGTTTGGACTATTTCTTGAAGCACCTTCTTGTCCTCATCCGATACGAAGATATTTTCCTCGATTTCTTTTTCCCTCTTACTGATCGCATTGCTCAACTCATCCACTTCTCCATAATAATCTCTGCCCGACACGTTTCTGTTAGATGGTGGCAATATCGTTTGTGTCTCACCCCGTTTCAAAGTCTCTATTTCGAAGCGTACCCCATCAATGAAGATGTGCTTGTCACTTCTTGTCAGGTGAACTTGCCTTGCCCCGCGTGGCTCTTCACCTTGATACAGTCGAATAATAGATCGAACAGGATTCTTTGGGTCTTGATAAATGACAGCGAGAATGCCCACGTTTTGTTTCGACACCACAGGCAATTTCTGATAATCTGCCACAAAGATATAGGTGTTGCCCGTATCGTGGTCGTGCAGATGATAATAATAGTTGTCAAAAATCTTTTTGTTGCTGTCCGCCTCTTCCATCATTCGTTGTGCAGCAGTCGTCGCCTTGTGCAGTCTGGTCACTCTGATGTCATCATCAATAGCCACTTTCATTCCTTCCAATTTTGAAGAAAACTCGTTGAACAAAGTTCTGATGATGATGCGGCGCACATCGTTTGCTTCCCCTGGTTCTTGCCATAAGCAATGAAACATCGGCACCAAATCCGCCACTGTGACCTCATTTCTGTCATTTACCAACGCAGAAGCGCGCATCAATCGCGCAATCTTCTTCCAGCGACGGTCACTCACATAAACATCATGACGTTCATCAGAGAAATCAACCGCCACACTTCCTAACGCCTTCCTGATGGTAGCGATGCATTTCAGAACACGCTCAGGGATGGCTATCGAATCAATCTTCCGAGTCCATTCTTGATATTCATCTTCCTTGATTTGCAATTCAGAGGGAATTTCGGCATTCCCTTCACCTTGCTCATCAGCCAGCATCGCATTGAAGTTCTTCTCCTGCTTGATGTTTCCACATTCCATCCTGATGATGAACCTGTCCCACAACGCCTCCAATCCTTCTCCCTGTGCAGGAAGTTCGTTACTGGCTGCAACCAGCAACTTCAGAGGCACACGGATTTCCTTGTCACCATTGCGAAAAAGCTTCTCATTCATCACTGTCAGCAATGTGTTTTGAATAGCAGGCCCAGCTTTCCAGATCTCATCAAGGAACACCACATCTGCAGTCGGCAAGTATCCCTCAATACTCCGTTCATACTTGTCTGAATCCTTCAACTTGCTGATGCTCACAGGGCCGAAAATCTCATCAGGGGTCGAGAATCTCGACATCAGATACTCAAACGACCTACCCTTATGAAAGGCAGCCTTCACCCTTCGGGCAACCATCGACTTCGCAACTCCAGGAGGCCCCAGCAGAATCAAACTCTCACCAGCGATAGCCGCCAACAGCGACATCGCCAGCTCTGTATCCTTCTCATAAATGCCCTTGCCCATTTCTTGCAAGAGGCTCTGTATTCTTTCTTTCATCATGATGCAAAGGTACGACTTTTTTATTTCTCTCACGAATATAGTATGCAAAAAATGAAAATGTTCCTTCCCCAAACTTACAAAAACAAAAAAATAACCAATTAACTTTGGGTTGCCTTCTGGCACAAACGCCCGTGAATGAGAAAAGAACCCGCACAACCTTGCAGCTGTACGGGCTCCTTTTCATTTGTCAACTGTCAACTCTCAACTGTCAACTCTCAACTCTCACCTCGTTCCAAACGCCAGATACATTCCCTCCTCCACCTCGCTGCGGTTGATGTCCTTCAGCTTGCAGCCATTCTCCACACAGGTCATTGCCATGACGAAGTCGATGGCTTCCTCCTGCTGGTCATGGTAGGGTGCGTTGGCTACGATGGTGTGGGTTTCAGGGAGATTGCCCATCAGTTCGCACACTCGGCGCGTGTAGGCTTGTGGGTCGTTCTTGCCGTCGCCTTTGGGTGCCCAGCGGTTGATGATCTGGCGGATGCTCCAGATGTTGTGCCTGCGGTTG
>CAJOGQ010000021.1 GCA_905234125.1 uncultured Bacteroidaceae bacterium
AGAGAAGTTAAGCCCGGACGCGCCGATGGTACTGCACCGCAATGCGGGAGAGTAGGTCGCCGCCTTCTTGAGGAGAGACGCTTTCAGGAGAAATCCTGGGGCGTCTCTCTTGTTTTTATACAATATTTTAAGATGGGCTTCGTTATATATAATGTATGCAGATGTTTGATAGAATACGCAACATTAGATATGTGTTGGTGCTGGTGGCTGTGTTGATAGCCATCGGTTCATTGTTGACGTCCAACTATCTGATTTCGGATCTGGAACAAGAGGAACGGACTCGGATGGAGGTTTGGGCGGAGGCCATGCGTTCGTTAAATGCCGCGGATGAGAATACGGACATGAATCTTGTGTTGAAGGTGATTAACGGCAATCACACCATTCCTGTGATTTTGGTGGACAAGGAGGGTGTGGCGATGTCGGCTCGTAATATCAATAAACATTACTCCGCAGGAGAGGATTCGGTGGCGTATCTTTCGCAGTTGGCCAAGGATTATCGTGCACATGGACGTGCTATCCGTATTGATTTGCCTCAGGAGTTTGACAAAGGAGATTATATCAGCATTTGCTATGATGAGTCATTGATGCTGAAGCGGTTAGCGATTTATCCTTACATCCAGTTGAGCGTGGTGGTGCTGTTTGTGCTGATTGCCATTTTTGCTTTGTTCTCAGCCATGAGGGCAGAGCAGAACAAAGTGTGGGTGGGTCTTTCGAAAGAGACAGCGCATCAGTTGGGCACGCCGATTTCGAGTCTGATTGCTTGGCATGAAGTGATGAAGGAGAATTATCCTGATGATACGCTTTTGCCTGAGATGGAGAAGGACATCAAGCGGTTGGAACGCATTGCAGAAAGGTTCTCCAAGATTGGCTCTATTCCAGAACCGAAGCCAGATGATGTCTTGGAAGTGCTTACTCGTGTGGTTGCATATATGGACAAGCGTACTTCCAATAAGGTGCTGATCCGTACGCATTTCCCCAATGAGCCTGTTATTGCGAGTCTCATTCCGAGCTTGTTCGAGTGGGTGGCAGAGAATCTGTGCAAGAATGCTGTTGATGCCATGGGCGGGGCTGGTTCGATAGATATAGAAGTGGATGAGGATGATAAGTTTGTGTATGTGGAGGTGAAAGATTCGGGAAAGGGTATTCCGAAGTCTGATTTCAACGCTGTGTTCAAGCCTGGTTTCACAACCAAAGAGCGTGGTTGGGGATTGGGATTATCGTTGGCAAGGCGTATTGTGGAGGAGTATCACAAAGGCAAAATCTATGTGAAAGACTCCGTGTTGGGTGTCGGTACCACGTTCCGAATTGAGCTTCCCAAGGGAACTTCAGAAGTGTAAAATGGATAGGGAAGGGACGATTTTACCTTGATAAGGAGAAAAAGTTACGGATTTTTCATCATTGTTCGAAAATAAATTCTTACCTTTGCAGTCCAAAAGCGTATTATGGACACTTATAAGATTGATTTGTTGAGTGCAGGGCTCGGGGGCAAGACCTTTGAGTACGAGATTGGCGATAACTTTTTCGCCCAGATTGATGGACTCATACAGCGTGGCACCATTCACACTACTGTGGCATGTTTGAGCGCAGGGTCGATCTTCAAGTTCCAGATACAAAGTGTCGGTACGGTCATTGTGCCTTGCGACCGTTGCTTGTCTGACCTCGAATTGCGGATCGAGACGACAGACGAGTTGAACGTGAAGTTGGGGGATGAGTATGCCGACGATGGTGAATGTGTGATAGTACCTGAGGCTGAAGGTTATCTTGACCTTGCACAGTTCATCTATGAATTTATCGTGCTCAGCATGCCTATCACGTGTAGTCACGAACCTGGGAAATGTGACGAAGCGATGATGCACGAACTCAGCCGTCATCAAGCTACCCGAAGTGGCGAAGAGGATGCGGAGCAGGAGGATTCAGCAAGCGGTGATGCACTCGAAGAAGATATGGGGGAGGATTCCGACGAACCCGTTGACAGTCGATGGGCAGCACTGAAACAACTGAAAAATAAACTGTAAAAATAAAAAAGAAAAATGGCACATCCTAAAAGAAGACAGTCAAAGACTCGTACAAGAAAAAGAAGAACGCATGACGTTGCAGTAGCCCCAACACTTGCAGTATGTCCTAACTGCGGTGAGTTCTATGTATATCACACCGTTTGCCCAGCATGCGGTTACTATCGTGGCAAGGTGGCTATTGAGAAGGAAGCTGCAATCTAATCACAACAAAAGCTCTCTTTTATGGGAAAGATAAATGCTGTTATTACTGGTGTAGGTGGATGGGTGCCGACCTATATCCTCGACAACGAGGAGATGTCCACAATCGTTGAGACCAGCGATGAGTGGATTATGGAGCGCATCGGTGTGAAGACCCGTCACATCCTGAAGCCAGAAGAAGGTGTAGGCACATCGTTCATGATGACCAAAGCAGTGAAGCAGCTGCTTGACAAGACGGGTGCTGACCCTGACTCCATTGAGGCAGTGATTGTGGCCACCACAACTCCCGACTACCATTTCCCTTCAACGGCTTCGCTCATCATTGGCAACCTTGACCTGAAGAACGCCTTCGGTTACGACATGGAAGCTGCTTGCGCAGGTTTCCTCTATGCGATGGAGGCTGGAGCCAACTACATCCGCAGCGGACGTTATAAGAGAATCATTGTGTGTGGCGGTGACCACATGTCATCCATGACCAACTATCAGGATCGCAACACCTGTCCCATCTTTGGTGATGGTGCGGCTTGCGTGCTGATGGAGGCTACAGAAGAGGACTACGGACTGATGGACAGTTATTTACGTGTGGATGGAAAAGGCTACGAAAACCTTCACATGGCGGCAGGTGGTTCAGCCAATATGCCAACCCATGAAACGGTTGACCAGCGTCTCCATTTCGTTTATCAGGAAGGTCGCGCCGTGTTCAAGCACGCTGTGACCGACATGTCTGATGCTGTGGAACTTGTGGCCAAGCGCAACAACCTGGCCAAGGAAGACATCGCATGGATTGTTCCCCATCAGGCCAATGTGCGCATTGAGAGCGCTGTAGCCCGTCGCATTGGCGTGGAAGAAGACCACGTGATGATTAACATCGACCACATGGCCAACACCTCTGGCGGCACACTTCCCCTATGCCTTTGGGAGTATGAACCACAACTGAAGAAAGGCGACAAGCTCATCTTCACTGCTTTTGGCGCAGGCTTCACATGGGGCGCAAGCTACATGATTTGGGGCTACGATGGCAGTAAGTTCGCCGATACGCCAGCTGAGTTCTACAAGGAGGGAGTCATCAGCCGCAAGGAGTGGTACGCCAAGAGAGGCATCTATGCATAAATCTGGTTTTGTAAATATTGTAGGCAATCCAAACGTGGGGAAATCCACGCTCATGAATCTGCTGGTGGGAGAACGCATCTCCATAGCCACGTTCAAGGCGCAGACAACCCGACATCGCATTATGGGCATCATTAACGACGATGATGCCCAAATTGTATTTTCTGACACGCCTGGAGTGCTGAAGCCCAACTACAAGTTGCAGGAGTCCATGCTCGCCTTCTCAGAGAGCGCGTTGGTGGATGCTGACGTGTTGCTCTATGTCACTGACCCAATGGAGACAGTTGACAAGAACGCTGACTTCCTGCAGAAGGTGGCTCAGATGGAAGTGCCTGTGTTGGTGCTAATCAATAAGATTGACCTCACCGATGAGAAGAATCTTGTGACGCTCGTTGAGCAGTGGCACGAACTTCTTCCCAAAGCTGAGATTCTTCCCATTTCCGCATTGCATCGCTTCAATGTGCAACCAGTTCTTGACCGCATCAAGGAACTCTTGCCCGAATGCCCTCCCTATTTCGACAAAGACCAGTTGACAGACAAGCCGGCTAAGTTCTTTGTTTCAGAGATTATCCGCGAAAAGATACTCCTTTACTACGACAAGGAAATCCCTTACAGCGTCGAGGTGGGTGTGGAGAGTTTCAAGGAAGACAAGACGCATATCCACATCAATGCTGTCATTTATGTGGAGCGCGATTCGCAGAAGGGCATCATCATCGGTCATCAGGGCAAGGCGCTCAAGAAAGTGGGGACAGAAGCCCGCAAGAGTCTCGAAAAGTTCTTCGGCAAGAGCATCTATCTCGAAACCTACGTAAAAGTGGATAAGGATTGGCGCAACTCTACCAAGGAGTTGAACTTGTTTGGCTACAATCCAGAATAAAATCAGTGGCTTATGGCAAATTTAGTGGCAATAGTGGGACGCCCCAATGTGGGAAAATCGACCCTGTTCAATAGGCTGACGAAGACGCGTCATGCCATCGTGAGTGATGAGGCGGGCACAACACGTGACCGTCAGTATGGCAAGTGTGAGTGGGGCAACAAAGAGTTTTCTGTGGTGGACACTGGCGGCTGGGTGGTTAACTCGGACGATGTGTTCGAAGAAGAAATCCGCAGGCAGGTGCTTATCGCCATTGAAGAGTGTGACGTGATTCTCTTCATGGTGGACGTGAGGGTAGGGGTTACAGACCTCGATATGCAGGTGGCTGACATCCTGAGACGGAGCAAGTTGCCTGTGTTTGTGGTGGCGAACAAGGTGGACAGCAATGAGCATCGTTATGGCTCTGCAGAGTTCTACAGCTTGGGCTTGGGTGACCCTTATTGCGTGAGTTCGCTGACGGGCTCTGGCACGGGTGACCTGCTGGATGCTGTGGTGGGAAGCTTCACGAAGGAAATGAAGGAGGTGATAGAGGAGGATATTCCCAGAATCGCTGTGGTAGGTCGTCCGAATGCTGGCAAGTCGAGCATTATCAATGCCTTCTTGGACGACAACCGAAACGTGGTGACAGACATCGCTGGCACGACGCGCGACTCCATCTATACGAAATATGAGAAGTTTGGCTTCAACTTCTATCTGGTTGACACGGCGGGCATTCGTAAGAAGAACAAGGTGACGGAGGATTTGGAGTACTACTCGGTGATGAGGAGCATCCGGGCGATTGAAAACTCGGACGTGTGTGTGCTGATGGTGGATGCGACCAGAGGAATCGAGGGTCAGGACATCAATATCTTCCAACTGATTCAGAAGAATCAGAAAGGAATGGTGGTGGTGGTGAACAAGTGGGACTTGGTCGAGGATAAGTCTAATGAGGCAATCCGTTACTTCGAAAAGGCCATCCGCGACCGTTTCGCACCCTTCACGGATTTCAGCATCATCTTTGCTTCGGCAGTGACGAAACAGCGCATCTTCAAGGTGTTGGAGGAAGCTCAGAAGGCATACAAGTCGAGGACGAACAAGGTTTCTACAGCGAAGTTGAACGAGGTGATGTTGCCCATCATCGAGGCCACCCCTCCGCCATCGCTGAAGGGTAAGTACATCAAGATTAAGTATGCGATGCAGATTCCTGACACGCGAGTGCCTTCGTTTGTGTTCTATGCTAACCTGCCTCAGTATGTGAAGGAACCGTACAAGCGTTTCTTGGAGAATCAGATTAGGGAACATTGGGACTTTAAGGGAACGCCGATAAACGTGTATATCAGGCAGAAATAAAGTTGCGACAAGTCGCCGAAGGAAAAATATAAAAAAATAGGTAAAGATAAATAAAAAAGAGAAGTTTTGTTTATATTTTTACTTGTTTTTGCCTATTTTTCTTTCGGCGGCTTGCTGCAATATGAACGATTGAGATGAAACACATATATATCATATTATTAGCGCTGTGCTTCACTGCATGTCGTGAGAAGACGCCAGAAGAGGAGGCGCAGATGACGTTGAAAGAGGCATTGGAGGCGTTGAACAAGGATGACCATGAGGCTTATCTGAAATATGTGGATATGGGGGAAGAGATGGATCCGGCTAAGACGGCCTATATGAAGGATGTGTTGCGTCAGCATTTGGGTTGGCGGCGTTCTGAAAGGGCTGCTGTGGTGGCTATCGACATGATTGATGCCCAGATGGAAGGTGACAGCATCTGCACCGTGTATTATCAATATACCTTTTCCGATGGGACGAATGAGGTGGGAGCGCAGAAGATGGTGCGGTACGGCGAAGCGTGGAAAATTAGACTACGAAACTAACCAGCCCACGCGCTGGGCGGCTTTTGATATTCGACAGAATATGAATAATAACAAGAACATGTTTGCATCGAAGGTGGGTGCCATTTTGGCGGCAGCAGGAAGTGCTGTTGGCTTGGGTAATGTGTGGCGATTTCCTACTGAGACGGGCGAACATGGTGGCGCAGCCTTCATCTTGATATATGTGCTGTTCATGCTGTTGTTGGGTGTGCCCATCATGGTGACGGAGTTTGCGATTGGTCGTCATGGGGGCAAGGATGTCTCTGATGCTTTTGAGAAGATGAGTGGAGGCAAGAAGGGTTGGCGATGGATGGGGCTCATTCCTGTGGTCAGCGGTTTTCTTGTGCTGAGCTACTATGCTGTGGTGGCTGGTTGGACGCTCTACTATGCCTTCGAAGCTCTCGTGAATGGGTTTGTGGGCAAGACGGCAGAGCAGTTCAAGGACGACTTTAACACCTTCTCTTCCGATTCGCTTCATCCTGTCTTTTGGACAACGCTCATCATCGCCCTCACCTGTGGCATCGTTGCCTTGGGTGTGCAACGAGGCATCGAGCGAGGTTCCAAGATCATGATGCCCCTCCTGTTCCTTTTCATCTTGGTGTTGGTGGGGTGTTCGCTCTCGTTGCCCAATGCCCATTTGGGCTTGCAGTTCCTTTTTCAGCCCGACTTTTCCAAAGTTGATAGTTCCGTGATTCTCAGTGCGATGGGGCAGGCCTTCTTCTCGCTTAGTGTGGGCTTAGGTTGTCTCTGCACATACGCTTGCTATTTCCGCAAGGATGTGGATTTGATGAAGGACGGACTGAGTGTGGCTGGCATTGACACCTTGGTGGCATTGCTCAGTGGACTCATCATCTTTCCTGCCGTTTATTCCATTCCTGGATTGAGTCCTGATGCAGGCCCTTCGCTTGTGTTTGTCACTTTGCCCAACGTCTTCCAGCAGGTGTTTGGGAGCATGCCTTGGTTGGCCTATGTTTTCTCGTTGGTTTTCTATCTGCTTTTGGTGATGGCAGCCCTTACGAGTAGTATCTCGATGCTGGAGATGTCTGCTGCCTATTTCCACAATTCGTTTCGTTTGCCCCGCCCCTTTGCGGCAGTACTGGTCAGCGTGGTGTGCGTGGTGTTGAGCATGTTCTGTTCGTGGTCATTCGGCGATTGGTCAGACGTCAAGATTCTTGGCATGAACTTCTTTGACCTCTTCGATTTCCTTGTGGCCAAATTCATCATGCCCATTGGTGGCATGCTCATGTGTGTGTTCCTGGGTTGGGTGGTTGACAAGCAGGTGTTGCGTGCCGAACTCACTAACAATGGCACCATCCGTAGTCCCCTCTATCCCCTCTATCGCTTCATCATCCGCTACTTTGCCCCCATCTGCATTCTCCTGATCTTTGCGAATGAGTTAGGCTGGGGAAAGTGAGGCTTTCTGTACGATTATTCTGATTCATCGAATTTTTGTAACCTGAATAGATGTATTTCGCGCGTGTGTGGTATAAATATGTGTTTTTGGGGTGATTTTTCTTTGAAAAGTTTGGTGGGGAGAATGGAAAGTCGTATCTTTGCCCGGAAAATAGTAATGTGTGCAGATTAACATTAACTTTATAACATTATTTACTTATTAACTTTTATCAAATTATGAAACGAAAACTACTATTTTGGGCGACTTTCGTCGTCAGTGTTCTCGGAATGAGCGCACAGTCATGGACGGCTCCCACGCTTACAAGTGAAGATCCTGTATCGGGAACGCAGTACAAAGTAATGAATGTTGGAGCAGGCAAGTACTTGGATATGGGATATTCTTGGTTCGGCTGGGGCACGACTGCTATTCTGTCTGACAATGGAATCTATTTCACGATGACTGCGGATGGTACTAACTGGAAATTCATCAGAATAGATAATCAGGGTGTCTTTACATCGGGCAATGGAGTTCCAGGTGATGCCATGCATGTGGACAACGTGGCACATACTTATGGTATTACCAAGTTGGCAAACGGCAATTACCATATCCATGACGTTGTAAATGGTGAATACACAACTGGTTGGGGGTACATAGAACACAACGGTGTATGGGGACCTGTGGCACATGCTGCTGATATCACAACGATAGGTGCTTATGGTGAATGGGCTTTCTTGACAGAGGCCAGCTATGTTATTTATGATGTCCGTGTAAAGCTTTATAATTTGTTAAACACAGCTTCCGAGAAAGGTGTTAACACCGATGCTGCAGCTGCTGTCTACAACAATGCCAGTGCCACAGCGGATGAGCTGAATTCAGCATGTGTGTCACTGGATGCAGCTATCGTCAGCCTCGCTATCAATGGAGGTACAGGTGTTGATCTGACCAGCTTCTTTGAAAACGCAGACTTCGAGAAAGGCAACCTCACAGGTTGGACTTCAACTAATGGTGGTGACGCTGCCAATAATGGTAACTTCAGCCTTCATAAGGGTACTTGGTTTGTAGAAAGATGGACAGGAGGGGGTGGAAAGCTTAGTAATGGTTCACTGATTCATAATGCGGTAAATGTTCCTGCTGGTATCTATTGCATCTCTGCTGATGCTCAGAACATTCAGCAAGGTAGTGGTGGCGCTGGTAGCACAGGTCTTTTCCTCTATGCCAACGACGATAAGACAGAAATCGGTTCTCCTGCTAACTACTCTGTCTATACGACTTTGGATGAAGACGGCCCTCTGACTATCAAGTTTGTGCTCGACAATTGCACAGGTAACTGGGTATGCTACGATAACATCGTTGTGAAATACTACGCTCAGGCATCAGACCTCCTCACCCCTGCCATTGCCGCTGCCGAGGCATTAGATGGAAAGATTCCTACTGCTGCTTATGCCGCTTTGCAACAAGTCGTTGCTACCAATAATCTTACAAGCGGAACGACAGACGATTATCTTGCGGCAGCCGAAGCCATCAATGCGGCTGTAGTTACATACACAGAAATGGTGGCTCCATACGCCACTTGGAAAGCTTTGATAAGTAATGCGAAAGCTTATGCGCAAGCAGGAGGCCATGCAAAGATAGCTGGTGCAATTGAAAAAGTAGAACCTTATGGTGAGACATTAGCGACTCTTGATGATTTGAATAATGCTAACAAGATGGCAACAGCAATGATGACTAACTATCAAACATGGGATGCTGTAAAGGGATACGCTAATGCTATGGCTGCTGTGAGCAGTAACAACGCGACGGCAAACCAAGATCTGCAGGATGCCATTTCTGCACAGGCAACAGTAATCAGTAATGCTGCTATTGAAACTAAAGAGGAAATAGCCACCCTCATATATGCTACTTTACCAGGTGCCACCGCTGCTTTGAGGACAGCCATGAATACATACGTTAATGCTGCTCAGCCTACCAACGACGAATGCTTCGATTTAACGGGTCTGATTGTGAACCCCCACTTCACTGAGGGTACTGCTGCAGATCCGACTGGATGGACAGCTTCATGGCCTGATAAACCTGGTGGAGGATGGAGCGGTAATCACGAGTTGAGAATCGCTACTCATAACTTTGAGGCTTATCACAAAGCATTTGAATTAAGCCAAACTATCACCAACCTACCTAAGGGAACATATAAGGTTACTCTGCAGGGCTTTGCACGTCACGATGGTGATGATAAGGATAAGACCAATCTCTTCTGCGGTATCATCAACCAGCCCTTCATGAACATTACTGACGAATATAGCACAACCTCACTGACTGAAGGTAAGCCTGCTATGGGTGATGGTAACGGTGAGTCATCTTATAAACTCAACGATGAGACCGTTTACCAGCCCAATGGTATGTCCGGATCTTATTACTATTTCCAAGAGACTAACCCTGCTACTAATAAGCCATTCTACACTAATGAGGTGCAGACGCTGATTGCTGAGGCTGGTGACCTGACAATTGGCTTCAAGTGTGAAACTTGGTCAGATTGGGTGATTTGGGACAATTTCCACCTCTACTACTACGGTTCGGCAATTGCTGTAACTATTGATGAGGATGAGTCAATTACCTTCTCTGAGGATATTGAAAATGCTAACGTTACTTTGAATCGTACCATCAAGAATGGTGACGCCATCAACACGCTTGTGTTGCCATTCGATATGACTGCTGATGAAGTTACGGCTACGTTTGGTGGTGATGCTAAAGTGTATGTGGTAGATTCTTACGATGCTGGAACTATTACATTCAAGGCTCAGGATGGTATTAATGCTAACGAACCTTGCTTGCTGACGACTTCAACTGCTGGTACTTCTTACACTTTGGAGAACCGCATATTGGAAGCTGGTACCCCAACTGTTACATACGGTGATCTCTCATTCATTGGTTCATATGCTGCTTCCATTACAGTACCAGAAGGTAGCTTCGTACTGAGTGGTGGTAAGTTCTATGAGGTTGACTCTGCAGTGACTCTGAAAGGCACTCGTGCTTATTTCGCTGTTACTGGCGGTGACATCAAGGCTCTTAACATCGTGTTTGAAGATGAAGAGGCTACAGCTATTGCAAACATCAACAGCAAGAAGGCTGCAGAAGGTGCTTCCTTCAATATGGCAGGACAGCGTGTAGGTGCTGACTATAAGGGTATTGTTATTAAGAACGGTAAAAAAGTTCTGGTGAAGTAATTGTAATGAATCTGTTTAACTAAAAAGAAAACAAATAAGATTATGAAAAAGGAATATAAGGCTCCTGTGACGGAGTCCTACAAATTGGCAACAGAAAACCTCATTTGTGTATCTGGTGGTGTATCTGGTAGTGGTGCTATCACCATTCCAAGTGGTGGTGGAACTGGCAGTAGTGGCGTTGGTGGTTCTGATGCCAAGATGCGCGACGAAATGGAAGATGCCATTGATGACCTTATGGATTGGTGATCCTTCCATTCTTTCCAAAGTTTGAACGTACCTTAACAATATGATGAAGAGAGGGTTGGCGTGTGTGCCGACCCTCTTTCTGTCGTTTATTTGGAATGCCTAATGTGGACAGACATAACATTGTAACATCCTAACATTCTAACATTAAGGAGGTTTGAGATGGGGGAATGGAATTTTATATTATATATATAATATAATTAATTATAATATAATAATATTAATATTTTTATAAACTATTATGTTGTAAATTGGGAGGTGCTTAATGTTAGAATGTTATATTGTTAGTTTGTTATATTTTGCTGAAAGTGTATGAAAATTTACGGCATAGTTAGGACGAAAAATATTTATAGTTATCACGCAAAAAATGGAACCTTGGGGCATGGCGAAGCCAAATCCGTTTGGGTGTGAGTGTTTTTGTTTGGTAGAAAGCAAAGAAATAAGGGAATTTTTGGCTGTTCGGAAAAAAAGTCGTACCTTTGCAGCCGATTTGCCAGTCCATGTGCTGGGCAAGGTCTTTTGAACACGAAAACTCAATATATTTAACGATTCAATATGAACATTTCAGTAGAGAACATTGACAAGGTGAACGCGGTGATGACAGCCGTGGTGGAACCTGCCGACTATACGGAGAAGTATGAGAAGGCTATCAAGGAAGCAAAGAAAAAAATGAACATGCCTGGTTTCCGTCCTGGTATGGTGCCTGTGGGCTTGATCAAGAAGCAGTTTGGTGTGAGCATCCTCGCAGAGGAGGTGAACAAATTGCTGCAGGATGGCCTCTTCAACTACATTCGTGAGAATAAGATTCAGATGTTGGGCGAGCCTCTGCCCAATGAGGAGAATAATCAGGTGGATCTGAAGGAGGGCGAGAGCTTCACGTTCAAGTTTGACTTGGCCATCGCTCCTGAGTTTGAGGTGACGCTGACGAAGAAGGATAAGATTGACTACTACAACGTGGATGTGACTGACGATATGGTGGAGAAGCAGGTGGAGATGTACCGTCAGCGTGGTGGCAAGTATGAGAAGGTGGACGATTACGAGGACAACGACATGATCAAGGGTCTCATCACGGAGCTGGATGTGGAGGCTCCTGTGAAGGCTGAGGATGTGGTGATGTTGCCTAAGTACTTCCAGAACGACGATCAGAAGAAGCTTTTCGAGGGTGTGAAGACGAATGACATCGTGACGTTCAACCCATCGGTGGCTTATAACAATAACGAGGCTGAGCTGGCTTCCTTGCTGAAGGTGGAGAAGGCTGATGCCCTGAACCACAAGGGTGAGTTCAACTTCCAAATCACGGAGATCACCCGTTTCGTGCCCGGTCCTCTCAATCAGGAGCTCTTCGACACCGTGTTCCCTGGTGGCGAGGTGAAGACAGAAGATGAGTTCCGTGCCAAGGTGAAGTCGCTGATTGTTGACCAGTTCAAGAAGGACAGCGACTACAAGTTCTTGCTTGACGCGCGCAAGTATGTGACTGAGAAGGTGGGCAAGCTGGAGTTCCCAGAGGAGAAGCTGAGAAAGATTATGGAGATCAACGCCAATGGCGACAAGGAGAAGGTGGATTCTCAGTTTGAGAAGAGCCTTGAGGAGCTGACTTGGCACCTCATCAAGGAGCAGCTTGTGGAGAAGAACGGCGTCAAGGTGGAAGACGAGGATGTGAGGAACATGGCTAAGGAGGTGACTCGCATGCAGTTCGCTCAGTATGGCATGCTGAACATCCCAGACGAGTACTTGGAGAACTCTGTGAAGGAGATGCTGAAGAAGCGTGAAACGGTGGATAACCTTATCGACCGTTGCATCGAGGTGAAGCTGGGTGTAGCGCTGAAGGAAAAGGTGACTTTGAAGGAGAACACTGTGAGCGCAGAGGAGTTCAACAAGATGTTTGAGTAAGGATTTGAAAAAAATACGAAAAAAAAGTGGTGAGAATTTTGGTTCTTGCCACTTTTTTCATACCTTTGCAAACTCAATGGGTTTTTGTTTAATTATATAGGACTTATTTATGGTTGACGATTTTAGAAAATATGCTACTAAGCATCTGGGAATGAGCAGTATGGTGCTCGACGATGTGATGAAATCACAGGCTGGTTATCTGAACCCTTATATTTTGGAGGAAAGACAACTGAATGTCACTCAACTGGACGTTTTCTCACGTTTGATGATGGATCGAATCATTTTTTTGGGTACTGAGGTGAATGACTATACTGCCAATGTGCTTCAGGCGCAGATGCTTTATCTGGACAGTGTGGACAGCGCAAAGGACATCAGCATCTACATCAACTCGCCTGGTGGCAGCGTGTATGCAGGTTTGGGCATCTACGACACCATGCAGTTCATCAACAGCGATGTGCAGACCATCTGCACAGGTATGGCAGCATCGATGGCCGCTGTGCTCTTGGTGGCAGGCAAGGAGGGTAAGCGTAGTGCTTTGCCTCACAGTAGAATCATGATTCATCAGCCGATGGGTGGTGCGCAGGGTCAGGCCAGCGACATCGAGATCACGGCTCGTGAGATTCAGAAATTGAAGAAGGAACTTTACACCATCATCAGCGAACACAGCCATCAGCCTTTCGATAAGGTGTGGGCAGATAGTGACCGCGACTATTGGATGACAGCTGAGGAGGCTAAGGAGTATGGGATGGTGGATGAAGTGCTGGTGAGAAAGGGATAGGTGGTGTCAGCGGGGAAACCGTCGAACGCCAACTCTAATAGAGGTCGACTCCAATAGAGGCCTATGGAAGGCCAATATACATTATTATATATAATAAGGAAAAAGAAGTGGCAAAGTTGAATAAATGCTCGTTTTGTGGCGCGAAGGAAAACGAGGTGAAAGTGCTTGTGTATGGTCTGGATGGCTATATCTGCGAGAATTGCGCAGAGCAGGCTGCCAAGATTGTGCGTGAGGCATTGGAAAGGAAGAAGCAAGACAGTAAACTGCATGACTTGCCGAAACCTAAGGAGATCAAAGAGTATCTTGACCAGTATGTGATTGGTCAGGATGCGGCCAAAATTGCCCTTTCGGTGGCTGTCTATAACCACTACAAGCGTCTGAACCATCGTGGTGAGACGGACGATGTGGAACTGGAGAAGTCGAACATCATTATGGTGGGCAGTACAGGTACGGGCAAGACGCTCTTGGCACGCACCATCGCCAAGATGCTGTTGGTTCCGTTTGCGATGGTAGATGCAACGGTGCTGACAGAGGCTGGTTATGTGGGCGAGGATGTGGAGAGCCTGTTGGCACGCCTCCTGCAGGCAGCTGACGGCGATGTGAAGTTGGCAGAGAAGGGTATTGTCTTTATCGATGAGATTGACAAGATAGCCCGCAAGGGTGACAACCCCAGCATCACGAGAGACGTGAGTGGTGAGGGTGTGCAGCAGGGTTTGCTGAAACTCCTGGAAGGCAGTATCGTGAATGTGCCTCCACAGGGTGGAAGAAAACATCCTGAACAGCAATTCATTCAGGTGGACACCCGTAACATCCTTTTCATTTGTGGTGGAGCGTTCGATGGCATTGAGAAGCGCATTGCCCAACGTCTGAACACCCATGTGGTGGGCTTTGACGCTTCGAGGAATGCAGCCAGGTTGGACAAGTCGAACATGATGCAGTATATCGCGCCAATGGACCTGAAGTCTTTTGGCCTGATTCCTGAGATTATTGGCCGTCTGCCTGTCCTGACTCATCTCGAGCCCCTTGACCGAACGGCTCTGCGTTCCATCCTGACCGAACCTAAGAACTCGATTGTCAAGCAGTACATCAAGATGTTTGAGATTGATGGTGTGAAATTGACTTTTGAGGACGAGGTGTTGGACTATGTGGTGGACAAAGCCATCGAATTTGGGCTTGGCGCACGTGGTTTGCGTTCATTGATTGAGGTGGTCATGATGACCCCAATGTATGAGGTTCCATCCACAGGAGTGAAGGAGTATGTGGTCACCCTCGATTTTGCACGTAAACAAGTCGAAAATGCAAATATGTCAGTGCTAAAAGAAAGTTCTGAGGACAAATAAGCAAAAAAAATATAAAAATTTTGTTTTTTTTCTTATTTTTCTTTGAGATTACAAAACTGATTTCTAACTTTGTTGGTAGAATGCGTTTTATCCCCGCATGAAAACCCAAAAACACTCTGACGTCACATGGAAAAACCAGCAACACTTCAGCAATCGTTGAAATACTACTTTGGCTTTGATGCATTCAAAGGCGACCAGGAAGCTATTATCCAAAATCTTCTCGATCGTCAGGACACTTTTGTGCTGATGCCAACGGGAGGTGGCAAGTCCCTCTGTTATCAGTTGCCTGCTTTGTTGATGGAGGGAACGGCCATTGTCATCTCTCCATTGATTGCCCTGATGAAGAACCAGGTGGATGCCATCAAGCATATTAGTGAAGAGGACAGCGTGGCGCATTTCATCAATTCGTCGCTGAGCAAAGCTAACATCGACCAGGTGAAGACCGACATCATGTCTGGCAAGACCAAGATGCTCTATGTCGCCCCTGAATCGCTGACGAAGGAGGAGAACGTGGAATTTTTGCGTCAGGTGAACATTTCCTTCTATGCCATTGATGAGGCGCATTGCATCTCAGAGTGGGGACATGATTTCCGTCCTGAATATCGCAAGATCCGTCCTGTCATCAATTGGATTGCGATGGCTCCTGTCATCGATTTGTTCTTGCCCAAGAACAAGTCCGAGATCATCAAGGGTTTGGCAGAGGCTTATCGTGAACGTAGAAAGAAGCACGAAGAACTGAGCAAGGATTTCAAGCAGTTCCCAGAGCGTGTGGACAAGGCGGAGTTGGATGATGTAGCACGCAGAGTGGCTGGTCTGGCTGATGTCATCGCCTTCATGTCAGAGATGAAGGAGCAAATCAAGGAGAAGTCAGACAAATGTCCTCGTCTCAATGAGAAGTTTGTCGATGCCTTGATAGAGATCATGCCTTCCATCCGCAAGAACTATGCCGAATTGAAGGAGCGCATGGCTGATGAACCCGCTGTGGCTTCTATGCCCGAACTGCCCACAGATGATGAAATCCGTGAGGCTGCGAAAAAGATATATGATGCGCCCGTGATTGCGCTGACGGCTACGGCCACAGACAAGGTGCGCAACGACATCAAGAAAAACCTCGGCATTGTTCCTGCCAAAGACTTCAAGTCATCGTTCAACCGTCCCAACCTCTATTACGAAGTGCGTCAGAAAACGGCTGATGTGGACAAGGACATCATCAAGTTCATCCGTCAGAATCCGGGCAAGAGTGGCATCATCTATTGCCTGAGCCGTAAGAAGGTGGAAGATTTGGCAGAGGTGTTGCGTGCCAACAACATCAAGGCAGCAGCCTATCATGCTGGCATGGACACGAAAGACAGAACAGAAACGCAGGACAATTTCATCATGGAGAATGTGGATGTCATCGTGGCTACAATCGCCTTTGGCATGGGCATCGATAAACCCGATGTGCGCTATGTCATCCACTACGACATTCCCAAGAGCCTTGAGGGCTACTATCAGGAGACGGGTCGTGCAGGCCGTGATGGAGGCGAAGGTAGGTGTATCATGTACTACTGCCTCAAGGACATGGAGAAGCTGGAAAAGTTCATGAAGGACAAGACTCCAGCCGAAAAGGAAATCGGCATGCATCTGCTCAGTGAGACTGCAGCCTATAGCGAGTCCTCCGTGTGCCGTCGCAAGATGTTGCTCCATTATTTCGGAGAGGAATACGATCAGGATAATTGCGGAAATTGCGACAACTGCCTGCATCCGAAGGTGAAGACCGACCAGAAGGAAAATCTTTTACTTGCCCTCCAGGTGATTCAGGCTGTGAAGGAGAACTTCCGGAAGGAACACATTATTAATATATTGCGCGGAGAGGAAACGGAACTTCTTCTGAACCACAACCACGACAAGCTGGAGCAGTATGGGGCAGGTGCCGATGTGGAACCCACCATGTGGGATGCCATCTTCATCCAAGCCTCCCTCGATGGCTATATTGAAAAGGAGGTGGAGTCATACGGCGTTGTCAAACTCACCAAGGCAGGCAAGAAATTCATCAAGAAGCCTATGCCATTCATGGTGGTCGAGAACAATGATTTCGATGGCGACTTTGATGACAGTACCGAGCAGGGTGGTACAGGCGTGGCCGATGAAGTGCTCTACGGCATGCTCCTCGACCTTCGCAAGAAAATTGCCAAGAAACACAATGTGCCTCCGTATGTGGTGTTCCAAGACGCATCGCTCGAATCGATGTCCACTCTCTATCCTGTCACGCAGGAGGAACTTCAGAACATTCCTGGTGTGGGTGCCGGCAAGGCAAAGCGCTATGGTGAGGAGTTCTGCAAGTTGATTCAGCGTCATTGTACTGACAATGACATTGTTCGTCCATCCGACATGCGTGTGCGCACTGTGGCCAACAAGTCTAAGGTGAAGGTGAAAATCATCCAGGCTATTGACCGCAAGGTGAGTCTCGAAGACATCGCCAGAAGCACGGGACTTGATTTCGACGAGTTGCTTGACGAAATGGAGGCGATCGTGTATAGTGGCACCAAACTCAATATCGACTACTACTTTGAGGACATTGAGATGGATGAGGATGTCATCGATGAAATCTATGACTATTTCCGCCACAGCGACACGGATGATCTCGATACGGCTCTCGACAACCTCGATGGCGACATCTATGAGGAGGATGTGCGACTGGTGCGCATCAAGTTCATCAGCGAGTTGGCGAACTAAAGGTAAAAAGAAATGAATAAAAGAAAATAATTAAACATTATGGCTTCATTTATTGCAGATAAAGTTGTGCAGGAAGGATTGACGTTTGATGATGTGCTGCTCATTCCAGCATATTCTCAGGTTCTTCCTCGTGAGGTTTCCCTCACCACCAAGTTCTCACGCAACATCGAGTTGCAGATTCCTTTTGTGACTGCCGCTATGGACACGGTCACAGAAGCTCCTATGGCTATAGCCATTGCCCGTGAAGGTGGTATCGGTGTGATTCACAAGAATATGACCATCGAGGAGCAGGCTCGTCAGGTGGCCATCGTGAAGCGTGCCGAGAACGGTATGATTTACGACCCTGTCACCATCAAGCGTGGTTCCACAGTGAAGGATGCGCTGGATATCATGAAGGAGTATCATATTGGTGGTATTCCCGTGGTGGACGATGTCAACACTCTTGTGGGCATTGTGACTAACCGTGACCTCCGTTTCCAAAGTGACCTCAGCAAGAAAATTGATGACGTGATGACCAAAGAGAACCTTGTAGTCACTCATCAGCAGGCTGACCTTGAGAGCGCATCACGCATTCTCTTGGAACATAAGATTGAGAAACTTCCCGTGGTGGATGCTGACAACAAGCTCATCGGACTCATCACCTATAAGGACATCACTAAGGCCAAGGACAAACCCTTTGCCTGCAAGGATGACAAGGGACGTCTGCGTGTGGCAGCTGGTGTGGGTGTCACAGCCGACACTTTCGAACGTATGGAAGCGCTCGTGAAGGCTGGTGTGGATGCCATTGTCATCGACACGGCTCATGGTCATTCCAAGGGTGTCATCGAGAAGGTGCGTGAGGCCAAGGCCGCATTCCCTGATGTGGACATCGTGGTGGGTAATATCGCTACGGGCGAGGCAGCCAAGGCATTGGTTGAGGCTGGTGCCGACGCAGTAAAGGTTGGCATTGGCCCTGGTTCCATCTGTACTACACGCGTTGTGGCTGGTGTGGGTGTTCCCCAGTTGAGTGCTGTTTATGACGTTGCTCAGGCACTCGCTGGCACAGGCGTTCCACTTATCGCCGATGGTGGTCTCCGCTATTCTGGTGATGTGGTTAAGGCTATCGCTGCAGGTGGTTACTCCGTTATGGTGGGTTCGCTTGTGGCAGGTACAGAAGAGGCTCCTGGTGAAACTATCCTCTTCAATGGCCGTAAGTTCAAGAGCTATCGTGGCATGGGTTCACTTGAGGCTATGGAGAACGGTTCTAAAGACCGCTACTTCCAGGGTGGTGTGAAAGAAGCCAAGAAACTCGTTCCAGAAGGCATTGCTGGTCGTGTTCCTTATAAGGGCACTGTGCAGGAAGTCATCTACCAGCTCGTGGGTGGTCTTCGTTCAGGCATGGGCTATTGTGGTGCTGCCAACATCTTGGAACTTCATAATGCCAAGTTCACACGCATTACCAACGCTGGTGTGCAGGAGAGCCATCCGCACGAGGTCATCATCACCAGCGAGGCTCCTAACTATAGCCGTCCACAGTAATGACATAAATATGATAAAGGACGAGAGAGGCGGAAATGAAAGTTTCCGCCTCTCTCGTCCTTTATCATATACTCTAAACCCTTAACTCTAAACTCTAAACACTAAACTCTTGTCTCTAAACTCTCAACTCCTACAGAGGATAGTTTTCAAAGTCGTAGAGAACAGTAGAGAGGTAACGCTCGCCAGTGTCAGGCAAGAGTGCCACGATAACCTTGCCCTTGTTGGCTGGGTCTTTAGCCAGTTGGGTGGCTGCGTAGGCCGATGCTCCAGAAGAGATGCCAACGAGAAGTCCTTCAGTGGCAGAGAGTTTACGGCTGGTCAGGATGGCAGCATCGTTGGGAGCCTTGAAGATTTCATCCACGGCATTGCGATCGAATGTCTTGGGTACGAAGCCTGCACCGATACCTTGAATCTTGTGGGCGCCTGGAGCTTCACCACTCAATACGGCTGATGTTTCAGGCTCTACAGCAACAACTTTGATGTTGGGGTTGAGTTCTTTGAGGCGTTTGCCGATGCCACTGATGGTACCACCTGTGCCGACACCTGCCACGAAGATGTCAATCTTTCCATCTGTGTCTCGCCAGATTTCTTCAGCAGTGGTGGCATAGTGGGTGGCTGGGTTGGCTGGATTCTCAAACTGTTGCAGGATGATGGAACCAGGAGTATTGTCACGCAGTTCTTCAGCTTTGGCGATGGCACCCTTCATGCCTGCTGAACCAGGAGTGAGCACAACTGTGGCTCCGTATGCTTTAACGAGGTTACGACGTTCGATGCTCATGGTCTCAGGCATCGTGAGGATAAGTTTGTAACCCTTCACGGCACTGACGAAAGCGAGTCCCACGCCAGTGTTGCCAGAGGTTGGTTCGATGATGGTGGCACCAGGCTTGATGACACCACGCTTCTCGGCATCCTCAATCATGGCGAGGGCGATGCGGTCTTTCACTGAGCCAGCAGGGTTGAAGTACTCGAGCTTGGCGATGATATTCGTCTGAAGGTTCTCCTTGGCGGAGTAAGCGTTGAGTTGCAGAAGCGGGGTGTTGCCCACGAGTTCTGTCAGTTGTTTTGCTATTTTAGCCATAGTAGTATGAAGTTTTTGTTATTTTGACTGCAAAGTTACGAACTTTATTTTATATTTTATCGAAAGCTTGCGACAAATCTGCAATGATGTCGTCGATATGCTCCACACCGATGGAGAGTCGCACCGTTGATGGGGTGATGTGCTGTTCTTCCAGTTCCTCTGGTGAGAGCTGTGAGTGTGTTGTGGTGTAGGGGTGGATGACAAGTGATTTCACGTCGGCCACGTTGGCGAGGAGAGAGAAGATCTGGAGGGAATCGATGAACTTCCATGCGTCTTCATGTGTGCCGTTAATCTCGAAAGTGAAGATGCTGCCACCACCTTGTGGGAAGTACTTCGTGTAGAGGTCGTGGTCGGGGTGTGAGGGAAGAAGTGGATGGCTTACGCTCTTCACCTTTGGATGCTGAGCCAAAAATTCCACAACTTTCTGTGCGTTGTAAGAGTGACGTTCGATGCGCAATGGCAGTGATTCGACACCTTGCAAAAGAATCCATGCGTTGAAGGGCGATATGGTGGCACCTGTGTCACGGAGAATGACGGCACGGATACGGGTAACGAAGGCAGCAGCACCTGCCACATCTGCAAACACGGCACCATGATAGGATGGGTCAGGTTTGGCGATGGTGGGGTATTTGTCTGCGTTGGCCTTCCAATCGAATGTGCCGGCATCCACGATGACACCACCGAGGGATGACCCATGTCCGCCGATGAACTTGGTGGCAGAGTGAACCACCACGTCGGCACCGTGTTCGATGGGACGGAAGATAATTGGGGCGAAGGTGTTGTCGACAATCACTATGATGTTGTGTTTGTGTGCAATCTCAGCGATGGCATCCAGATTGGTCACGTCGCTGTTGGGATTTCCGAAGGTCTCCACATAGACAGCCTTGGTGTTGGGCTGAATGGCATTTTCCAATGCCTGAAGGTCGTTGACATTGATGATAGTGTTGGTGATACCCTGTGTGCTGAGTGTGTGGGTGATGAGATTGTAGGAACCGCCATAGAGGTTGTCGGCTGCTACGATGTGGTCACCATTTTGGGCGATGTTCTGGAGTGCGTAAGTGATAGCTGCGGCACCTGATGCAACAGCAAGTCCTGCCACACCACCTTCGAGGGCTGCAACGCGCTCCTCAAACACGCTTTGGGTCGTGTTGGTCAGACGTCCGTAGATGTTACCTGCATCGCGAAGACCAAAGCGGTCAGCTGCATGCTGGGAGTTGTGGAATACGTAAGACGTGGTTTGATAGATAGGAACGGCACGTGAATCGGTGGTTGGATCTGCGGTCTCCTGACCAACGTGAAGTGCCAATGTCTCAATGTGAAGTTTTTTTGCCATAGTTGTATAATTTTTATAGATGAATATTATTTGTTTTAATCGAGCTTGTCCTGAAAGACGGTGCAAAGTTACGGCGTTTTGTGAGATTTATCCAAGAAATGAATGTCAAAACGGAAAACAATTCTTTTACATACGCCTCTGATAGAAAGATTATTCTGCTCATCCGTGCATTTTTTGCTCCAATCGTTTGGATATCTCGATGGAATGCTGTACCTTTGCCGACATAAAAACTGCACATAACGATGAAGCAAAAATTTTTGTGGATGCTTGTCGCCATCCTGTTCGTATGCGGCACTGTGAGCGCTGATGCTCAATCGAAGAATGAGAGGCATGCTGCCACTCCATCGAAGAAGGAGAAGAAGGTCAAGAGCGAGAAGAAGGACACTCCTTATTTCTCGTCCGATGAACTGCCTAATGCGTGTGTTTATCTCCCTGCTCCTCCTGATACGGCGAGCCTGTTATTTGTGGATGATTTTCAGCAGTTCTTATGGGGAAAATCCATGCGTAGCACACCACGCGGGAAGCAGGCCAGTTGGGAATCGCTCTATGGCACATCCCGCATGGCTACGGTGTTTGGCGAGGCGCTGGGCATGACCATCAGCAAGGAGGAGACTCCTGCCATTTGGCGTTTCATGAAGCGGGCAGGTGAGACGGGCAACAAATCGACCAGCAAGGCGAAGAGAAAGTACATGCGTGTACGTCCTTTTGTCCGTGAAAACGAACATGTTGCGAGCGAGTTTGACAATGAAAACGACCTTCGCCACAATGGTTCTTATCCCTCTGGACATACTGGACATGGGTGGGGCACTGCGTTGGCATTGGCAGAAATGGCTCCTGAATATCAGGACACGATCTTGCGTAGAGGTTTTGAGTATGGACAGAGCCGTGTGATTGTGGGTGCCCATTGGCAGAGCGACGTAGATGCTGCCTATCTGACGGCTTCTGCTGCCTTCGCACGGATGCACACTTCGCCTGAATATCAGACAGATTTGGAAGAGGCACGTGCTGAATATCGTCGCATTAAGGGCATCAAGTCAGAAATCACCGAGGTGGGTTATCCCAAAGGAGAGAAGATTCTGGATGCCCCTGCTGATACGAGTTCCTACCGTTTCTATGGTGATGTGGTTTACTATTGGCAGACTAAGCGTGAACGCGATACGGGTCGTGGCAAGCAAGCATTGGCTGATGCTGCTTGTGAAGAAAAAGATTTCTTCCGTTGCTTCACACCCAGCGTGGGAGTGACTCTTGGTGAAGAAGAGACACCTGCCATTGCCGCCCTGATGAAGAAGACTTTCGAAGAACTATGTAACGCCTCCACACGGATGAAATCGACACGCTTTCGCAAGCGTCCGTTTGTGCAGTTTGGCGAGCGTTCTGTTATGCCTGAATCGAATGATTATTATACCACCTCTTCAAGCTATCCATCGTCTCATTCCATTTTGGGGTGGGGTATTGCGCTCGCATTGGTGGAGATGGCACCGAATTGCCAAGATGCCATATTGACTCGTGGTTATGAATATGGTCGAAGCCGTGCCATTTTGGGATTTCATTATGCCAGTGATATTCAAGCTGGTCGTATTGTTGCTGCCTGCACATTGGTGCGTCTGCACAACGATCCTGTTTTCCAGCAACTGATGGAGGCTGCCAGAGAAGAATATAATAAGGTATATAAGGATGTGAAGAAGGCTCCTGTGGCCAATGTCTCGCCCGATTCGTCAGAGGATTTTGTCAATCTGACGGATGTGGTGCCTGATGCCATCCTCGAAATCCGCTATTTTTCCACCTACAATTTTGTGGGTGCCCGCATTGACGGCTACGAAGAGCCCACGGCATTGCTCACTCGACGTGCTGCAGATAGTCTGCGTGCTGTGAGTGACGATCTGAAGGCACATGGTTATCGACTGAAGATTTATGATGCCTATCGTCCGCAATGTGCTGTTGACCACTTCATGCGTTGGGGGGCTGCTGTGAACGACACGCTCATGAAGCCTTACTTCTATCCTGACCTCGACAAAAAGGTGCTTTTCCCGTTGGAATACATTTGTGAACGGAGTGGGCATACACGTGGTTCCACCCTCGATCTCACGCTCTTCGACATGGCGACAGAGAAGGAACTTGACATGGGTGGAACGTTCGATTGGTTCGGGCCAGAGAGTCATCCTGATTTCTGTGGTAATCCAGACAATCTTGACTATACTGGCGATAACCACAAGAGTCCAGCCAACCGTTCCATCACTTCTGTGCAGTTCTACAACCGTATGGTGCTTCGTCGGGCGATGATGCGTCATGGCTTCAAACCTTTCGATACGGAGTGGTGGCATTTCACGTTGGCCGATGAGCCATATCCTGACATTTACTTCACTTTCCCAGTGAAGCGACTTAAATAAGAAGTTTCATTTTAATCATCAGAATAGACAATGGAAAGCTTTAGAGATTTGGTGCAGATGCGCCGTAGTGTACGCAAGTTTACAGACGAGGACATCAAGCCCGAGGATTTGCAGACGATTCTTCGTGCCGCATTGATGGCTCCGACCAGCAAGGGAACGAGGGCTTGGCACTTCGTTGTGGTGGACGACAAGACGCTCTTGGAGAAAATATCGTTGTGCCGACCCATGGGCAGTCAGTTTATTGCTGGCGCCAAGGTGGCAGTCGTGGTATTGGGCGACAGAGACGTGACGGATGCTTGGTGTGAGGATGCCTCGATAGCTGCTGTCACGATGCAGTATCAGATTGCGGATTTGGGGCTTGGCTCATGCTGGTGCCAGGTGCGTAACCGATTCATGGAGAATGGTGAACCCTCCGACAATGTGCTTCGGTTCCTGCTTCGTTATCCTGAAAATCTGACTGCAGAGTGTGTCATTGGCATCGGCTATCCTGCCATCGAGCGCAAGCCACAGGACGAGGAGAAGCTGAAGTGGGAGAATGTGCATGTAGGACCTTTCCCCGAGGAGAATTGATATGAAGATCGTCTTGATTGGAGCTGGCAATTTAGCCACCAACTTGGGCAAGGCTCTGCAGGGGGCTGAGCATGAAGTCGTACAGGTTTGGAGTCGGACGGAAGAGTCGGCAAAGGACTTGGCTGACATACTGAAATGTTCCTATACGACGGATGTGAAAGCCGTCGTGAAGAGTGCGGATGTGTTCATCATCGCTGTGAAAGATGCGGTATTACCATCGGTGGCAGATGCGCTGAAAGAAGGGCGAGAAGGGCAGTTGTTCGTTCACACGGCAGGGAGCATGCCGATGGATGTGTTGCCATTCGCTCGTCGAGGGGTGTTTTATCCAATGCAGACCTTTTCAAAACGGAAAGAGGTGGATTTCAGCGTGATTCCATGTTTTGTCGAGGCATCGGACAAGTCGGATATGGCTTTTCTCATGTCACTTTCGAGAACCATCTCTGACACAGTCTTTGAGCTGGACAGCGAGAATCGGAAGTATCTGCATCTTGCTGCCGTGTTCTGTTGCAATTTTGCCAATCATTGTTTCAGCATGGGTGCTGATTTGTTGAAGAAGCATGGTGGCATCCCTTTCAGCGTGATGCTTCCGCTGATCGACGAAACGGCCTCCAAACTCTATTCGATGTCTCCTCAGGAAGCACAGACGGGACCTGCCGTGCGTTGGGACAAGAATGTGATAGACAAACATCTGCAGTTGTTGGCAGAAGAGCCTAATCTGCAGAAGATTTACGAATTGATGAGTAAAAGCATACACGAGTTATGATTAACTACGATTTGAAGAAGATACGGGCTGTGTTTTTCGATGTGGATGGCGTGCTCTCTTGTGAGACTATTCCACAGCATCCCACTGGCGACCCGATGCGAACCGTCAACATCAAGGACGGCTATGCCATGCAACATGCGGTGAAGTGTGGGCTTATCCTTGCTATCATCACGGGAGGGCGGACAGAAGCCGTTCGCATCCGTTATGAGGGTCTCGGGCTGAAGGATGTGGTGCTGGGTGCGGCTGTCAAAATCAAGACCTATAATGACCTGAAGGAGAAGTATCAGCTTGCTGATGAGGAGATTGCATACGTGGGCGATGACATCCCTGACTACGAGATTCTTCAGCAGTGTGGTCTGCCTTGCTGCCCAGTCGATGCGGCACCTGAGATCAAGGCCATCTGCACCTATATCTCCCACAAGGAAGGTGGTAAGGGGTGTGTTCGCGATATTTTGGAACAAATCTTAAAAGCGCAAGACTTATGGATGCACAACAGCACGGCCTTCGGTTGGTAGAGGGCTACAAAGTGATTCTCGCCAGCAATTCGCCTCGTCGCAAGGAACTCTTGGGTGGTCTCGGCATTCCTTTCGAAGTGCGCACATTGAAGGACATCGACGAGAGTTATCCGGATTCGTTGCGTGGTGAGGAAATCCCCATGTTCATCTCTGGGAAAAAGGCTGAGGCTTATAAGCAGGCGATGGCAGACGATGAGATGATTATCACGGCTGACACGATTGTGTATGACCACGGACAGGTGCTGGGCAAGCCCAAGGACAGGGAAGAGGCCATCTGCATGCTTCGCCAGTTGTCTGGTCATGCCCATGAGGTCATCACGGGTGTGTCTATCGTCACAAAAGAGAAGACCCGTCAGTTTGCCTCGACCTCAAAAGTGTATTTTGATACGCTTGCTGATGATGAAATCATCTATTACGTGGACAATTACCATCCGTTCGACAAGGCTGGCGCATACGGTGTGCAGGAGTGGATTGGCTATGTGGCCGTCACCCGCATCGAAGGTTCCTACTTCAATGTGATGGGTCTGCCGATTCAGCGACTTTATACAGAATTGAAATCCTTTTAAAACATACTA
This sequence comes from uncultured Bacteroidaceae bacterium, assembly GCA_905234125.1. Classification (GTDB taxonomy): domain Bacteria; phylum Bacteroidota; class Bacteroidia; order Bacteroidales; family Bacteroidaceae; genus Minthosoma. The sequence continues at coordinate 26,361 of CAJOGQ010000021.1, forward strand.
AATGATGGATACATTTATGCATGAACTTGATGCGATAGATTTGAAGATTCTTCGCATCCTCCAAACAAACTGCCGTCTGACCACCAAGGAAGTGGGTCAGCAGATTGGACTGTCAGTCACCCCCACCTACGAACGTCAGCGTCGCCTCGAACGTATGGGCTACATCAAGGGCTATGTGGCTGTGCTCGATGCCAACAAGATGGAACGTGGCTTCATGGTCTTCTGCAATGTGTCGATGAAGCAGATTAACAAACAGATTGCCAACGATTTCCGTGAGACCGTGGCTACTTGGGACGAAGTGACCGAGTGCTACAACATCTCGGGCAATGGTGATTATCTGTTGAAGATTTGTGTGAGCAGCATGCAGAAATACCAGCAGTTCATCCTCGACAAGGTGGGCGAATTTCCTTACATCGCGCAGATTCGTTCCTTCTTTGTGATGGACACGCTGAAACTCACCTACGGCTTCTCCTTCTGATTCGGCTTACTGATTCTCATGCATGGAAGGCATCAGCTTCTGCACCTCCTCATAACTGAGGCAGATGGAGAAGGCACCGTATGCGTATGGGGCAATATCGTATTCGTTGTAGTAGAATTCGATGCTGTCCTCGCGCAGTGCGAAGTTATTGCTGATGAACATGTCCGACATCTCCAAGATGCCCCTTTTGTGCAGGTCTTCGAGCGAGCGTGCCTGGTTCATCTTCATGAGCTTTTCCAACAGCAGTTCCTGCAACTCCTGCTGTTGGGGATATGGGAAAAGGTTTTCGAGGGCAATGAACTCACCTGTCATCGCATTGAATCTCAGGATGGTTGTGATGGTGCAAGGATGTGCTCCCCCCATGAAGACATCCTCCACCAGACGATAGTTGATGATGTTTTCACGGCCATATTCAGCACGACCCGTCAGATGGTCGTAATAGATGCTGGCCACCTCGTCGCCGTGGAACTCCTTCTTCACATCTTCGATATATTGTGCAACAGCTTCGTCAACCGTCAGCTCGCTCGACTGCTTCAGCAGAATCTCCACCAGTTGGTCGTTGATGAGCTTGCACACCCGTTCGTTGGCCATATTGTCCGATTTCAGAAACTGCATGTCCACCTTCACGTCCATCTCGCGGTTCTCCTTCTTGTGCAGTTGGGCAAACGCGTCGCTGTCCTCCTCGTTGGTTTCGATGGGCGACTCTGTCAGTTGCTCCAATTTCTCCACGTTGTAGAACTCCAAATCGTTCCATTGCGTGCTCGAATTGCACCCTATGAGAATTAGTGAAATCAATGCTCCTAAAAACACAAATATGTCATGCGTGATATATCTTTTCATTGCTCTTCCTGCCAAAACGGATGCAAAGGTACGGAAGAATTAGGAAATAGGAATGAGGAATGGGGAATTATTTGCCTTTCTGAACGATTTTTTGAGCAAAAGTAACAATTCCTTATTCCTAATTTCTCATTCTTGATGAAAATTCCGTACCTTTGCAGCCGGATTTTATCATTTTCCATTTTAACATTCTACATTTTACATTTTACATTTTACATTTAACATCTAACATTTCATATATGTCTTCGGATAATAATCAAGAGAAGGGTAGGGCAACCAGCACCATTGCCGTCATATCCCTGATCATTGTTGCACTGGCCTGTGTGGCCGTGTGGTTCCTCTTCTTCCGTGGTGGCTCTGATGCCGACGAACGGACGGTTTACGACAACATCATGCGGTATGAGCGAGAACGGAATCTCGATTCGCTCGATGTGGCGCTCAACGACTATTTCGACACCTACAATTCCGACGCCTTCCACTATTCCCAACTGAAAGGTCTGCACGACCGCTTCTTTACTGAGCGTTCAGACTGGCAGGAGGCACAAGATGCCATGTCGATGGAGGCTGTGCGTCATTTCTTGGATGTCCATCCCGATGGATACTACCTCTCCACCGCTCGTCAGACATTGGACTCCCTGTCATTTGCCATAGCCGTGGAGGCTGATACCTACGAGGCGTATGAACAGTACATCGCCCAGTTCTCTCAGGGTAAATATGTGAAAGAGGCGCGCAAGAAGATGAACGAGCTGGAGAACGTAGAACTGACCGTTGAGGAGAAGACCGCTGTCACAGAGACGCTCAGCGCCCATTTCAACGCTTTGGCCGACAACGATCAGGATGCCATTACTGCCACGCTGGCCTCTCAAATCAACTCCTACATCGGCAAGAACGACCCTGAACTGGAAGACATCTATGCCTATATGCAGAAAATGCACTCCTCCAGTCGCATGATTGTTTTCTTGGTCAAGAATGTTGTGGTGACCAAAGTCGAGGCCGCAGGTCGCAACCTCTACAACGTCCAGTTCGCACTCGACGAAGAGACCTACACACGCAACCATTCTTCTGAACAGACAGAGAAATCCGAAGGTGCAGAAGCCCCCACACCCACCGAAATCAAGTCCTTCTCTGGCACAGCCATCCTGAACGAGGGCATGAAGATTACCTCGTTGGTGTTGAGAAAGTAACGATGGAATAAGCTTACGTATGCATCGACATTTTTTTGTGTTGATCAGCATTTTGTTCTTGTCTGTCTCCATGTTCGCAGACAACGACTTGCCTATCATCGAAGTGAAGGCAGACAGGACGATGATTTACCCTCAGCGAATGGAGCTGACGGGGGAGGAGTCGTTGATGGATGTCCTCCAGATGGTGCCAGACCTGATGATTGCAGGTTATGAGGATGTCATCTCCAATTATAATCTTCGCATCGACAACTGTCCGATGAATGGTGACACCAGATTGATTCTTAGCCAGATGAAAGCCAAGAACATCGCTAAGATTCAAGTGTGTGACAATACGGGTGTGGCGAAGGGAACCATTGGAACGAATAAGGTCTTAGACATCAACATGAAAACGCCTGAAGCGTTGCATGGTTTCGCAGAAGGATAGGGGGGCTTCGGAAAGAATGTGGAAAGTATTGGGGTTGTGAATGCGTTATATGGCAGTAAACATACAGACCTCTATACCAATGCGTCTTATCGTCATCTGGATGGGAATGAGGAGTATCTGACGCTTCGTGCAACGAATCGTTTTGATGACAGAAACCATGTTTGCAGATTTCATCAACACAGGAATAATCACCCTCTTCCTTAATTTCTTGTAAGTGGGGAACGCATTCCAACTAATTATAATAAACAAATGGCAAGCAATTCAGACTTTGTGCAATACATCGCCGACCAATGCGCAGGGGCAGGCGCTATAACGGTGAAGAAGATGTTTGGCGACTATGGCATCTACTGCGACGGCAAAATCTTCGGACTCATCTGCGACAACTGTTTCTATGTGAAACCCACCGATGCTGTGCGCCCATTGCTTCGTGTCGTGGACATGCGTCCTCCATACGATGGGGCAAAAGATTATTTCTACATTGCCGATGTGGACGACCACGATTATCTCTCCCTGATTGTTCGTGAAACCTGTCGTTCATTGCCAGAACCCAAAGCAAAGAAAAAGAAGTGACCCGTAAAAGAAACCATACGTTTCTCGTAACCTAACTGGTAGTTTCTCGGTAAGAAACCACCCTTTTCCTTACGACTAATTATCCGTTTGTTGTTTTGGCTCTATAAACATACCCCTTTGGGATGATTAAGCAGATTGGACTGATTAAAAAAATGGGGAATCGTTTGGTGAGTTGGGAAAAAGGTTGTACTTTTGTGGCCGAATCAAGAAAAATAAAGGGGAAACGAAAGAATTTTTGATAAAAAAGAATGTTTTCTTTCCAAAAGTTTGCCCGAATGGAATAAATACATTACATTTGCACCATGAATGAAGATATAAGAGAAACATATCATTCTACGGAATATGACGAATACTACGCCAGCCTTGATGCAAAAACGCAGGCGAAGTATGACTATGTGGAACTGATCATCAAAACTCAGTATGTGGTTAACAGGAAGTTCGTGAAGAATCTTGAGGGAACCGAGTTCTACGAGGCACGAATCTCTGTGGGCACAAATGAGTACCGTACGATAATATTTGCCGTTGATTCTATCTCATTCATGGAGAGCAAGCAAGTGCTTTTTCTGAACTCATTCTTGAAAAAGAGCACCAAGCAATATAAAGGAGAAATTGAAACTGCACGACAGATTTTAGACAAATACATTTAAGGAGGACAAGAATATGATAAAACTGGACAAGAATAAACTGGCCCAATTGACGACAGGTTCACAGCGCCTGGCCGAGAAGTATGGTGAGAGAGGCACTCCAAGCCGGGAGGAATTCGAGGCAAAGGCCAAAGCCTGGTACTATGCAGAGTTGTTGCGTGACGAGCGCAAGCGCCAGAATCTGACCCAGCAACAGTTGGGCGCACGCATTGGCAAGAAGCGTGAGTACATTTCTTCGCTTGAACAGGGTCAGACAGACATGCAATTGTCGACATTCATGCTCATAGCCAACGCATTGGGACTAAGATTCTCATTGGTGCTTGGATGATTAGATAAAAATTATGTGTGACTTCAACAGTAGGGTTATTCATAGGACGCAACATGAATGTTGTAAATCAAAAAAATGAAGCGGAAATACATTTTTTCCGCTTTTTTTGTTTACCTTTGTGGAACTTTTACGTCTTCCCTATAGAGTGACATCATAATGACGACAGAAGCGTTTGAACATATAGCCAACACCCTGCGTCCGCAATTGGTGCAATTGTGCGAGCGGTTCTTGGCCATCAAGCAATTGCCAGAGGAGGCGGAAGACATGGTGCAGGAGACCCTCTTCAGGCTGTGGCAGATGCGTGGACGATTGGACTGTTACGATAGCCCTGAAGCCCTTGCTGTCACAATTGCCAAGAACGTGTGCATTGACCATTTGCGCCAACACCGCATGAGGTTCGAGTCCATAGAGGCAGGCGATGTGGAGGACACAGGAGGGGCTGATCAGCGTCTCATTGAGGACGAAACGCAGAAGTGGATTCAAACAGCACTCAATCAGTTGCCCAAGACCCAGCGCCAGATGCTGACCATGAGGAGCGAGGGCATGAATTTAGATGAGATTTCAACCATTTGCAACACCACCAAACAAAGTACCAAGACCATGATTTCTGCTGCGCGGAGATTCATATTGGGACTGCTGCGGAAAGGAGGACAACAATGAAAGACTTAAATGACAACACATTGCGCCAACAACTCATCCAGCGTTATCTGGATGGCGAAACGACGGTAGAGGAAGAACAGGCTCTTGCCCGCTTCTATCAGCTTAGCGACGGCAAATTCTCTGCCGAGGAAGAGGCTGTGCGCCAACTGTTGCTTTCCACCAACCATCTTGCGGATGATTTCACCCTTTCTGACGAGAAGGCAAGGGAGTTTGACCTCATCGTGGCGAACACTCAACAGAAAGCCCGCCGCATCGTCCTTTGGCCTTGGCTGGTGGCCGCCTGTGTGGCTGGCATCGTGATGATCATTTGGACATCACCCGAAAGTGAGAAAGACGGGACTGCCGAACCTCGGACGGTACAAACCACCCAACCCAAGAAAGGGAAACCGCAAAAAACACCGCTGGTAGATACATCAGAAATGATGCCCCAATCGTTCCTTGTCACGCTTCCCTCCTCCAAGGCTTCACCCCATCCGTCGGACACAGAGGATGATCAGAGCGACCTGATTTCTGTCGATAGTGTGTTTGGGGTGACATCGTGTCCAGACCCAATGGCAGAGTATATCGCTTTGTCAGAAAAACTAAAACGAGAATGCGACGAAGTTTTCCAAACCATTGACTATCCATATTAAAAGAACAAAAAAATGAAACATTATATCTTAATCTTGGCGATGCTGTTGAATGCCGTCGCTGTCCATGCACAAAAGGAGAACAAAATCCAGACACTGATTCGTTATTTGAACGATAATCATCCCATGGGACTTCTATGTAGCATCACCAGAGGAGAAGACGCACTGACGGAATCCTTTAGCTATGAACATGCTTACGACATCACTAAAGACAATAACATCAATCGCTATCAGCATCAAATGCTCAAAGACACCATTTTGCAGTATTTCCTCGATGCATCGGCTGATGCTGTTGCCTGTCACCATCGTAAGACTTCTTTTGGAACAGACGGAAGCATTGATTATGCATTAGCATTAGCCACTTTCGATAATGCTGTTGCCAAACTATACGAAAGGTATCATGTGTTTGAGTATAAGCCTGCGAAAGAAAGCGCATTTTTCTCCTATCACCCAGAGCGTCAATACAGCCCTCTTGTGATGGGCTATCACAAACAAAGTACAGAAAAGCAAACCACGCAAACGCTTGATTTCAATGCCGTCCGTTCCATCATCGAAAACATCGGCCATGAGAATGGGATTGAAACTCACTCTGTTTCATATCGGTACAACACACAGAAGGACAAATTATACCCAGAACTCTTGTATCAGATTCAAGTCCGTGACCCCAACACGGGTGAGATGAAGTTATTCGAAGGTGGTGACAGATGGGGAGTGGAGGAAGGAGGATGTAGTGGCACGCTCTATATCTTTCCAAAAGAAAAAGCGGATGCGGTAGCTTTCACATTACATAGGGTATTGTTCAATTATTTGCACAACAACTTAGATAAGCAATTCTATTACGATTATACGGGCTTTGGAGACTACACCATACGGCTGTTTCAATATAATACCGAGCTTGCATACGGCTGTGCAGAGATGGCACCAGAACACATATTTGCAAAAAAGGATAAGTTCGGACGCTACACCGTCTTATTTGTCGACCATGTGGATTCCACTTTCACCCTGCCTGATGGCTATGAAACCATGCAGTCATACGACCATGGAAAGGTTGTTCACCTGCTTGACTATGACGGATTGAAAGTGGAAAAAGGGAATCCCAAAGCATGGCTTCCATTATCATGGTTTGATCAGACCACACAACAACTGGGTATCCAAAACCTGCCATATCCGCAGAGACTGGAATGGGTGGGAGGAGAAACTTTCCGCCAAATCTTCACATGGCAGTGGAATATCAACAAAGATTCCATCAACAGCATCAGGAACAAACTCGTCAACAATTCTTTCAGCGACCTGAAGCATGTGGAATCACATACATTGCATGGCGACACCATCGAATTGACGGCATCAAACTCTCATGACAAAGAGGACAGGTTCATTTGCAAGATGTATGGGAAAGGGGAAATGTACACCGCTTCGATGCAATATTTCATCGAGAAGAAAGCCGAAGACTTCCCTGTTCCGATGCCTTTCGAAACTCGATGGGTCAACGACTTCATCCAGCAGATGACAGACTCTGCTTACATGAAGGAATACGCTGTTCACTACAAATACGGAAAGAAATCCAACCCCTCCAGCATGGGAGAAGTGCAAGGAAGATTGTATGTGCTGGCAGGAGATGACTATCGGATTCCTGCAGAAAAGTTCACGCAATCACAACTCAACTATGTGAGAAATCACAGAAATCAAGCCTTTCACATCGTGGAGGAGTACAGAGACTTTTCTCACTTCATCCGCATAACCGACCGCATCCTTGTCCGGTTCAACTCTTTGAAAAATGAGTTTCAGCTCCTCTGCATCGACCACGTGGATGGCAAGTGTGGTACCGCATCATTGATTATAAATATGGAAAGAAGAAATACTTGCCTACGCTTTAAGTTCGGAATAACGATGGCAAACCAATTAATTTTCTCCCATTCTTGTTCAATAGATGTAGTTTTGATGTCCGTTTGTTGTCCTTTCTTTGATTGGACAACAAACGGACAACAACTGGAGAACAACTGGACAACAATCAAAGGTACTCTATAGTTAACCCTGAACTAAGCCGACAGTAAGGGCAGGCTACACTCCCTTTCATTTTTGACACATTTGCATCTTCTTGCGTCCTTGATTCACAACAGAGGTTTCGTAAAAGAAAGAACAGATTCATTTGTCTGAGGAACAGAAATATACGGATAGGCTTGTAAACTTTTTGTGAATGGCAATTTTGTAACATGACGAAAATGTGAAATATTTGTGAACTCGATTTCTTGGCGTTTTGAGGAAAAAAGTCGTAACTTTGCAAGTGAAACTTAAAAAACATAAAAGACTATGAGAAAGATTATCACAATCATCATCTGCCTGATGGGCATGGGAAGTGCTTCTGCCCAAACTCCACAGAAGTACACGGAACGTCTGGACAGCATCATCACGAGTCTGGAATTTGGAAACGGCTCGAAGTATGTGTTTCAGTATGATGAGGATGGGCGCCTGGTGGAACTTGTCCATTATTTCCAAAGAGATGGGCAATGGAGTGACCCGGAACAAAAGCTTTATCAATATGATGAGCAAGGGAGAATCACCACCATCGTCACCAATTCCACTTTGGGGGGCAGGAAGTATGAGCCTTTTCGTGAACGGGCAGAATATGACACGGAGGGACATCTTGTCTCTTGGACGTATGAACAGGAATCGGCCAACAATGGAGAGTGGTATCTGAGAGGAAAGAAGATGTTCGAGTATGATGCACAAGGTAACCAGACTGCCGTCATGGAGTATAATGCAACGCTCATGGAACAGCTCAAAGAGAAACTGAAGCATGAAAAGGAGTATGACAAGCAGGGAAGGCTGACAACCCAACGTGACTATGAGTTCATCGCTGGTGACTCGTGGCTTTGGCGTACATATTCTTATCTATATGACAAGAAAGGGAATCTCGTCGAGATCAAGAGACTCTTTTCTGAGCGATATGAGGGCAGGCCATCTTATGCCGGCATGACCATCAAGAAGACCTACGACCAGCAAGGGCGCGTCACGTCACAATCCACCGAGTTTGAAGAACAATTCAGTAAGGATGAATACTACTATGACACGCATGGGAACCTGATCCAGATAGCCACCTTCTTCCCCTTTGATGGATGTCTTGAACATGAGAAGAACATGACCTTCACCTACGACATGGACACCCCAGCCTCGTCTGTGATGGGACTCTCATCCCCTGACGTGCTCAACACAGATTTTGCCCTGAAGAACCAACTGAACCTGACGTGCAAGCCTCTCAGCGTGTATGCGAACGAGAATAATGCCCCACGCCGCCATGAAGAGGCTACTTATTATTACTCTCCCATTGAGGAGCCTGTTTCACCTACCTCTTTGAGCCAGATGGACTCTGTGAAGTGATGTGATTATCTGGTGAAGCTCGCCAGAGAGGTCGTCAAAAACTTTGGCCCTGGCTACTATCGGGAGTACAAGAAGCCTGACATTTCTGAACTGAGAGTGTTCTCCGACAGCAATGCCCAACATCCAGAGATACAGCGAAACGTAGGCAGGAAGTACTATACGGTCACCTTCCCATACGACAAGACCCAGGAGCGACTCGAATGGGATTATGCAGCCCAAGTGTCGATTTGGGAAGATGACGGAGAGCCCAAGGAGGTGATGCTTGGATGCGGTTTGGGCATCCACTTTGCGTTCCGTCCCTATCGCCAATGGGTGAAGGAAGGCATCAAGGACACAAACATCATACCTTACCAGTCTTATCCCCTCCTGCGATTGTAGGATGTGAACTATCAACAAAAGCCCCCAGCCGTCTTCACAGACGGCGTGGGGGCGGACAAAAAACTTCATCTTGATAGACAGAAGTTATGCGCTAGAGCTAATACGAGGATTATTGAGCATTGGCTACGATGCGCTCCAGCGCGATGACCAAGCGGTCAATTTCTTCTTTTGTGTTATAGACTGCAAAGGTGGGACGCACCGACATCTCGTAGCCGAGGGCTCGGAGGGCAGGTTGGGCACAGTGGTGTCCGGCACGCACGGCGATACCTTCCTTGTCGAGCAGCTGACCCACTTCGGGTGCAGGAATGCCTGGAATGTCGAGCGAGATGACACTCACACGCTTCTTGGGATTGCCCATGATGGTGATGCCGGGGATGCGTCCGATTTGCTGACGTGCATACTCCGTGAGTTCATGCTCATGCCGCTCGATGTTGTGGATGCCTACGCTCTGCACAAAGTCGAGGGCATAGCCCAGTCCGATGGCATCGGCGATGTTGGGTGTGCCAGCTTCGAAGCGTGCAGGTGGAACGTTGAATTCCGTGTGCTCGATGGTCACATCCTTGATCATGTTGCCCCCACCTTGCCAAGGTGGCAGCTGTTCGAGCCACTCCTTTTTGCCATACACCACACCGATGCCCGATGGTCCATAAATCTTGTGGCCTGAGAAGACGAAGAAGTCGCAGTCAAGCCGTTGCACGTCCACTTTCGTGTGTGCGATGGATTGTGCGCCATCGATGAGCACGGGTATGCCGTGTGAATGGGCAATGCGGATGATGCTCTCCACGTCGTTGATGGTGCCGAAGGTGTTGTTCACATGTCCCACGCTGAGGAACTTGGTGCGAGGGGTGATGAGCCGTTCCAGTTCGCTGAGGATGAGGTCTCCATTCTTGTCGATGGGGATGGCGCGGAGTTCTGCCTTGTGCGCCTTGCAGGCTTGTTGCCAGGGCACGATGTTGGCGTGGTGGTCGAGGGTGGAGACGATGACGTTGTCGCCTTGCTCCAAAAACTTCTGTCCGAACGTCTGCGCCACGAGGTTGATGCCCTCGGTGGTTCCACGCACGAAGAGGATGTTCTCTTTGGCCGGAGCATTGATGAATCGTGCCACCTTCTCACGTGCGCCTTCATACTGGTCAGTGCTTCGCGCCGCCAGCGTGTGTGCCCCACGATGGATGTTGGAATAGTCCGTCTTGTAGAACGTGCTCAGTCCGTCGATGACCCTCAGCGGCTTCTGTGTGGTGGCGCCGTTGTCGAACCAAACGAGGTCGTGCCCGTTCACCTTCTGGTGGAGGATGGGAAATTGCTTCCGTATCTCATCGGTGTTGACCGTGTCAGCCTCGTCGTAACGCAGGTTCTGCACAATCTCCGTCTCAGGGATGCCGATGCCGAAGCCGTTGCCTCCATTCAGCCCGTTTGGGAGAGAAGCCAGTAGCGTGTCGTCGGAAGTGGACGCGCTGTTTGATGCTGACTGACCGGATGGCACACTCCGCTCTGTGCCTGGTGTGGTCTGCAGGTCGTCGGCAAAGTACTTCTCCATCACCTTGCGGAAGAGGCACTGGTCAGCAGGACTGATCACTCCATCCGTGGGCAAAGAAAACTCTGTCCAGCGTGTGGGTTGGCTGTCCACCTGTGGCACGGTTCCCCTATCGGGCAGGGTGGGCTGGAAGTTATCTATTTCGTTCAGATACATATTTCACGTTTTTGAGGAATTATTTCTCAATCTTGTTTCTGTGCTGATAGTCGTGGTAGTAGCCCACTTCCACATTCTCCAGTACGGCAATCGCGTCGTCGGTGAGGGAAGCGAGGCTGAAGTACTTCGTGAGCAGGTAGCTTGCCACACCATACTGGTCGAGACCCATTAGGCGTGCCGAGAGGCTTGGGGCGATTTCACCAGGGATGCCAGCCTGATGCAGACCTACCACACCCTGTTCCTTCTCACCCACACGCACCAGGATGATCTCAGTGGTGCCCACGCCGCGGTTGGTCAGATATTGACCCTTGATTTCCACCTTGTCAGATGGGATGATGGGCACACCGCGCCATGTGATGACTTTCGTGCCGAAGAGGTCGATGGCCACAGGAGGCACACCACGCCAAGTGCATTCACGCTCGAAGGCGGCGATGGCACGTGGATTGGCGATGAAGAAGGCTGGCTCTTTCCATACGAGCGAGAGGAGCTCGTCGAGGTCATCGGGTGTGGGAGCCCCATAGCGTGCGCTGATCTTGTAGCCAGGAGCCGTCTGCGCCAAGAGTCCGAACTTCTTGTTGTTGATGAGTTCCCACTCCTGACGTTCCTTGATGCTCTCCACAGAGAGGCGCAGCTGCTGTTCGAGCTGGTTGTAGGGAGCGTTGTAGAGGTCGCTCACACGGGTGTGTACACGCACCACGGTCTGTAGGGTGTTGAGCGAGTATTCTGTCGGATTCTCCTCATAGTCGATGTAAGTCTCTGGGATGATGTTGTCCTCCTCATGCCCGCTCACCAGGTCGATGTGCTTCTCGCCGTGGTCGTTGACGGTAGCCTTCAGACGCAAGTGCTCGTCCACAGCTTTGTTGAACTGTTCACGGAAGTCGGGAATCTCCTCGATGAGCGATTCCAGTACAGGAGTCTCCAATGCCAGGAATACGGAGTCGGTGACCGCACGCACGCTGACTGTCGAGTCGGCGGCGCTCAGCAGGTCGGCCTCGCCAAAGTATTCGCCACCGCCAAGAAGTGCGATGCGCAGTTCTTCGCCATGTGTACCTGTGCTGATGACCTCAGCCTGACCGTTTGCCACGATGAAGAACTTCTGCTTGTCCTTGCCTTGCGTCACGAGGTTCTTGCCACGAGCCACTTCCACGGGCACGAAGTTGCGAGCCAGGCGTGCCACAATCTCCTGCTTGATGTTCTGGAAGAGAGGGATGGCACGCAAGTTCTTGGCTGTGAAGCTGGGCACGCCGTCGAAATACTGAATCTCGATGCGTTCAGCCTTCTTCAGTTCCACCTTCGTGCGGTTCACGCGATAGGTGCCACTTTCCACCTGCGTCCAAGGAAGGAGCTTGAGGAGAAGTCTCGGTGTGATACTGCCCATCTGAGGGGGTGTCTTGGTGGTGTTCGCCAGTTTGCGAGCTGTTGCAGTAGTGATGCTGCGCTGGATGTTGTTGTCTGCCATAATGTTTTAATTTGTAATTGATAATGTATAATTTATTTTTTATCATTTGTCATTTACCGAAGCGCTATTTTCTCCGTCACCTCACCTTCCACGATACGGAAGGCATTGAGTACGGGCTTTTCTTCTGCCAATGAAAGAATGAAGTAGAGGATGTTGGGGTCATACGCCAGATGTTTGTCTTCTTCCGACGGACGAGACGGTGAGGCAGGATGGCTGTGCCAGTTGCCCACAATCTTCAATCCCTTCTGACGTGCATACTTGATGGCTGAGAATTGCTCCTTGGGGTCGAAACTGAAGTGCTCCTCCGAGTGGTCGATGTTGGTCATCGGATAGTTCTCCGTAGCCGTCTCCTTGTCCGTACCAAGCAGATAACCGCATGACTCAATCGGGGCATCCTTCTGTGCCTGAGCCAGTATGGACTGATAAGCCGATTCTGTGATGGTTACGCTCATTTCTTTATCGTTACTTTGTGTACATTTCCCTCCACGTGCTCTACGGAGAGGACGTTATATCCCTGTTCCTTGGCCGAACGGGGCACATTCTCCAAGGGTTCTCCCTCTGTCAAGAGGACTTCGAGCGTGTCGCCAGTGGCAATCTGTGCCAATTTGAGTTTCGTCTTCACGAAAGTCATAGGGCAATGCTCCTTTGTGATGTCAAGTGTATGTGTTGCCATAATCTTTCAATTTATAATTAATACATTAGATAAACATCGTTTGTCCTCCCTCGCTGAGATGCAGGAATGAGGCTACGCCGAGTACGTCCTTCACCTCTGGAATGAAGTCCTTCTTCTCCAGTCCGAGCACGTGCATTGCCATCTCGCAGGCATAGAGGTTCACGCCCAAGGCATTGGCGGCGTTCACGAGTTCTTCGAGGGTGGCCACGTTGTTCTTTCGCATCAGCGAACGGAAGATTTTGGGACCGATGCCACAGAAATTGAAACGACTGTTGGGAGCCACACTCAGTCCTCCCATCATGAAGCCGAAGAGTTTGGTGAGCCAGTTGCCACCCGTGAAACTCCTTCCTCGTTTCTGCTTGATGGCATCCAAGCCCCAGAAGGTGAAGAAGATGTTGACCTCGTAGCCCACCGCAGCTGCACCTGTTGCCAGCGTGAAGACAGCCGTCAGCTTGTCAAAGTCGCCCGAAAAGGCGATGAGTGATAGTTTTTTTTGTTCTGCCATAATTTTTTATTTGTGCAAGTCGCAAACAGCCTGTTCGTAATCAATCAGTTCCGTTATCGTAGGGTTCGTGCCACAGATGGGGCATTTGTCGGTCTTCTTTACGTTGATCTTGCGGAAGTCCATCGTCTTGGCGTTGAAGGTGAGCAGTTTGTTCGTGAGCAGTTCACCCACGCCTGTCAGATACTTCAATGTTTCCGCTGCCTGAATCGTGCCAAGCATGCCGGCGATGGCTCCCAACACACCAGCCTGACTGCAAGTGGGTACGGCTCCTGGGGGTGGGGGAGTCTTGAACATGCAACGGTAGCACGCTGTACCTGGCACATGGGTGAACGTCTGTCCCTCGAAACGCAGGATGCCACCATGACTGAACGGCTTGCCAGCCATCACACAGGCATCGTTGATGAGGAACTTCACGGGGAAGTTGTCTGTGCCGTCCACCACGAAGTCATATTCCTTCACGATGTCGAGGGCATTGTGTGCCATCAGGAAGTCGCGGTAGGTCTCCACCTTCACATGGGGGTTGATGGCGTTGATGGTCTCTTTTGCCGAATCCACTTTCCACTTGTCCACATCGGGTGTGGTGTGGATGATCTGACGTTGCAAGTTGCTCAAATCCACCACGTCGCCGTCCACGATGCCGATGGTGCCCACACCTGCTGCCGCTAAGTACATCGCCACAGGAGCGCCCAGGCCTCCAGCACCAATCACGAGCACCTTGCCCTCGCGTATTTTCTCCTGACCTTCCACACCCACGTCCTGCAAGAGGATATGGCGCGAATAGCGGTTCAGTTCTTCTTCTGTAAAATCAAACATAATTCTAAACTCTTTGTTCTTTACTCTAATCTCTAAACTCAAGCCCGTCCTCCTCCCATGAAGTAAAGGAAATCCACCGTGTCACCCTCGTTCAGTTGGAGGGTGGCGAAATCTTCTCTGTCCACGAACTCTTCGTTCACCTGCACACTCACCATATCGGGTTGTGCCACATTGTTCTGCTGAATCAAGTCTGCCACAGTAGCAGGGAGTTGAACCTCCTGGTCTTCTCCGTTTACAATCAATTTTGCCATAGTTGTGAAGTTTAATTGTCCATATTATTCTGAAAACAGTTTCGTGCTGAGGTATCTTTCGCCTGTATCGGGCAGAAGCACCACGATGGTCTTGCCTGCATTCTCAGGGCGTCGGGCTATCTCGATGGCAGCATGTGCGGCGGCACCACTCGATATGCCCACCAGCGTTCCCTCCGTCTTGGCCAAGAGTCGGCTGGCATTGAAGGCATCCTCGTTCTTCATTCTGAACACCTCGTCATACACCTCTGTGTTCAGCACCTGGGGCGTGAAACCTGCGCCGATGCCCTGCAACTTGTGGGGGCCAGGCTTTCCTCCTGACAGCACTGGTGAGTCGTAAGGCTCCACAGCCACCACCTTCACCTTGGGGTTCAACTGCTTCAGCACCTCGCCCACACCCGTCACGGTTCCACCTGTGCCGACACCAGCCACGAAGATGTCCACCTTCCCGTCCGTGTCTTCCCAGATTTCTTTGGCGGTAGTCTGACGATGCACCTCAGGGTTCGCTTCGTTGGCAAACTGCTGAGGGATGAACGCATCCGTCTGCGAAGCCAGTTCCTGAGCCTTGCGGATGGCGCCCGGCATACCCTCATGGGCAGGAGTGAGCACCAGTCGGGCACCCAGACTGCGAAGCAACGTGCGACGCTCGATGCTCATGCTGTCGGGCATCGTGAGGATAAGCTTGTAGCCACGTCGGGCAGCCACCAAAGCCAGTCCCACGCCTGTGTTGCCGCTTGTGGGTTCGATGATGACGGTGTTCCTGCCGAGAAGTCCTTGCTTCTCAGCCTGTTCGATGAGCGCATAGCCCACACGGTCTTTCACGCTACGTCCTGGGTTCAAATACTCCAACTTAGCCAACACGCGTGCTTTCAGCTGTTGGTCTTTCTCCACCTTGCTGAGTTCCAGCAGAGGGGTCTTGCCTATCAGTTCTACAAGGCTTTGTGCGATTTTTGCCATGATCTTATTATATATTATAAATTGTATATTATTTATTATCAAGGATTGCCTGCACGATGTCCTCGAAAATGTCGTCCACATCCTCCAAGCCTACGGAGAGTCGGATCGTGGTGTCACGCACGTCCATTTCCTGTTTCTGCCGACCACTAAAGGGACCAAAGATGGTGCTGTAGGGATGGATGGCGAGGGTCTTGTTGTCGAAGAGGTTCGTGGCTCTGCGGATGAGTTGCAGGTGGTTGATGAAACTGAAACACGCCTTGCGGTCAGCCAAGTCGATGGTGAGCATCGCCCCTGCCGTCTTGCCAAACTGCCTCACCGCCAAGTCGTGGAAAGGGTTGTCCTCCAATCCGATGTAGTTGACCGTCAACAGTTGAGGGTTGGCAGTAGAGAATTCCTTGAGGCGCTTTGCCAGCGTGAGGGCATTCTGTGCCTGCACACGATAGCGGGCATCGAGAGTTTCAAGTCCGAGGCTCTGCATGTAGGCCGCATGAGGCGACATGTAGCCACCCACGTTTGGGATGAGCTCGAATCGGAGACGCATGTTCACCACAGGGAAAGTGCCGTAGTCGATGACCAGTCCGCCCAGTGATGTGGCGCCACCAGAGATGTACTTCGTGCTGCTCACCACTTCCACATCCACGCCCAACCTTTTGGCGCTGAACTGCGTGAAGGGGATGATGGTTGTGTCGGCCATGAGAGGCACACCCTTCTCGTGGACAATCTCCGCCAGAGCCGAGATGTCAGCCACTTCCATCTGCGGATTCGTGACGATTTCGAGGAAGAGGCAGGCCGTGTTCTCGTCGATGGCCTCACGCACGGCATTCAGGTCGAGCAAATCAACAGCACGGGTCTCAACGCCAAAACGTGCGAAAGTGTTGTTGAGCAAAGCCACCGTGTTGCCAAACAGATGCTTCGAGGTGACCACGTTCTTGCCCTGTGCCACAAACACCAGCAGAGCGTTGGTGATCGCCGACATGCCCGACCCGAAGGCAAACACGTTCTTCGCCTCCGTCAGCGCCTTCACCGTGTCCTCCAGATGCATCACCGTAGGGTTCATCATGCGCGAGTATTCAGGTGCCAGCACTCGACCGCAGAACGCATCCGCCATGTCCTTGGCAGTCTCAAACTCATAAGATGCTGTGTGGTACACCGGCATCCCTATCGCCCCGTAGGCATCAGTCCTCGGAAACTTCGTGTCGATAGCTATGGTTGAATTCTTCATAATTAAATATAATATTCCACCATTTCCACCAGTCCTGCCCGCAGGGCATATTTCGTGGCCTCATAGATGGTGTTCACGTTGATTTTGCGAAAAATGTTCTTCTTGTGGGTCGTGATGGTGTGGATGCTCGAATTGCGCTCCACGGCTATCTCCTTCACCGACTTTCCCAAGGCTATCAGACGCAGCACCTCCTTCTCTGTCGCCGTCAGTTGGTCGCGATCCGTCGCTGACCGCTGAGGCTGTGGAGTGAGCAACAGGTTCGTCACCTGATGGCAGAGGAAACGCACACCCGTGATGGCGCACTTCAGTGCCGTGATGATTTCCTGAGCCGAATCATCCTTCAGAATCATGCTGAACTGCTGTTCCACGCTCAGTCGGCGAATCAACCCCTCCGTCAGGTCATCGGAGAAGAGAACCCACATCGCATAGGGAAAGCGTTCGGAGAGGTTCATCAGCTCATCCGAACTGCCGAGGTCGAAGATGGTGTAGTCAATGACCACCACCGCCGACGGGTTCTCCTTCAGCTCCGCAATCAGTTCAGCCCTGCGACTCAGCTCCTTCACGTCCAGTCCCTCCACATCCTTCAGCGCCACCCGAATCAAGGTTTTCAGCCCCAGCCGTGTGATGTCCTGATTGTCTGCAATGATGATAGTTTTCTTGTCCATAGTTTTTTTGTCCTTGATGAAAATCGCTGCAAAGTTACGCCTACTTACAATTCTAACCAAGAAAAAGCATACCATTTGGGAAATATATCCAAACAGCATACTCTTCTCAGAAAGAAAGTCTATTTCACGCCCTCTCACACCCCTGAGGGCTTTGCAGACCTAAAGCTCTTCTTCGGTTTTTCACATATTTATGGTATGTCTATAGCGCATGAAAGGTATTTCGGGGTTGGCGAAAAGGCCGTACCTTTGCACCAGATTTCAAAAGGAATTCAAAAGAAATTAATAATAAATAATGTAAAGGATATGAAAGTGAGAACATTTTTGATAGCAATGTTGGTGGCCGTGACACTGACGGCCAATGGGGTGACATCGCAGAATGATGGGGTGATCACCGTGAAAGTGAACAAGGCCAGCAGGGCTTTGGTGGAGAAGTGGATTGAGGGCTACAAGGCCGTGAATCCGAATGTGGAGATTGCCGTGGTGAGTGGAAGGAACGCTGATGCCGACCTCACGCTGGTGAGCAGTCATCAGGAGGGTGGGCACGTGACTTACGTGGGGCGTTATGCCCTGTTGCCCGTCACCTCGACAGGAAATCCGCTATTAAATGACATCCAGAAGAAGGAGTGGAAGAGCCGGGACATCAAGAACCTTTTCTTCACGGCTGAAGACCTGGATGATGAGTATGGGGAGGAAGAAGCTGGGGGCAAGGAGCAAGGGACAAAGGGTAAGCTGAAGGACAAGCTCACCGTGTATTCGGGAAGTGGCAAGGCTTCGTTGTCGGGCACGTTCGCTTCGCACTTCGGACGCACCACAGACGACCTGCGTGGCAACCGCATCGCTGGTGACGATTACTACCTGCTCTCAGCCATCAGCGAGGACAAGGCTTCTGTCACCTTCAATGCCCTGAGCAACCTCTACGACCTCTCCTCGCGCACCTTGCGGAGTGACCTCGTCTTGTTGCCTCTTGACGTGAAGAAGACGCAGAGCGAAGCCCTCCAGTCGGGCAATCTCGACGAGACGCTCAACCTCATCGAGAGTGAGGACATCGACCTGATTCCTGTGGAGGAGATTGGGTTTGCCTACGCCACCACCGATGCCGATATTGACCAGTTCCTGCAATGGGTGGTGGGCGACGGTCAGCAGTATAACCACGAAGCCGGGTTCTTGCGGCTTTGACAAAAACTTCATACAACATGGTAAAGAAAAGATTGTTTTCGGCGGCGGCTCTGGCTGCCGCTTCCTCTTTGTCTGTATGGGCTCAGAGGGTGGAGGGCACCATCGTGGATGCCACAACGGGAGAGAGCATTATCGGTGCAACGGTGAAATATGCCGACGGCAAGGGTGTGACCACAGACTTTGATGGTCACTTCGCCATCGACGTGAAGTCCCTGCCGGTCAAGTTGAACATCAGTTTCACGGGTTACCGTGCCCAGACTGTCACCGTGTATGATGACGAGGAGGACATCAACGTGAAGCTGACGGAGAAGCGCAACTACCTGAACGATGTGGTGGTGGTGGGTTATGGCACGCAGAGCCGCACCCAACTGACGGGTTCGGTGGTGACGGTCAAGTCTGACGTGTTTGAGAACAGCACAGCCAGCACCCTCGACGGTGCGCTGAGCGGTCAGGTGGCAGGTCTGAATGTGACCGCAGCCAGTGGACAGCCTGGTGCCGAGAGCAGCATCCGCATCCGTGGTGGTAACTCAGTCAATGCCAGCAACGAGCCTCTCTATGTGGTCGATGGTTTCATCTACTACAAGGATGCCAACAACAGCGGCACAGGTATAGGTGCTATCGAGAGCAGTCTCAACCCCCTCGCCACCATCAACCCCAACGACATCGAGAGCATCGAGGTGTTGAAGGATGTGAGTGCCACAGCCATTTATGGTTCTCGTGGTGCGAATGGTGTCATCCTCATCACGACGAAGAAGGGCAAGTTGGGTGAGAAGAAAGCCCAGATCTCCTATGGCTATAGCCTCGGACTCAGCAGCGTGAGCAAGCATCTCGACCTGCTCAATGCCTCAGAGTGGGCACAGTTCCAGAAGACTTATTTCAGCAATAAGGGTGGTTATACCGACGAGCAGATCAAGGCACTCGGTAAGGGTACTGACTGGCAGGATGCCGTGCTCAGGACAGCCGTTCAGCAGGCACATGAACTCTCTGTGAATGGCAGCACTGACAAAAGCCGCTATGCCTTCTCTGCCAACTACACCGACCAAGACGGTATCGTGCTCAACACAGGCTTCCAACGTTACAACTTCCACACCAACGTCGAGTGGGAATTGCAGAAGAACCTCAAGTTCGGTATCAATGCCACCTATGGACGCTCTAAGCAACAGGGTTTCACCACCACAGAAGAGCAGGTGTTCAACTCGTCACCCTACTCAGCCGGCATCACCAACAGCTTTGTGTATGCCCTGCTGATGCCACCTGTGATTCCTGTTTACAATGCAGACGGTTCTTATAACTTCACGAATCCTTACGAATATGCTTACTTTGCCATTGGCGACCATGCTTCCAACCCCGTCTATGACCTGAAGGAGAGTGTGGCAGAGAACGTGAACAACTACTTGCTCTCCAACGTATGGGCAAGTTACAAGTTGGGTGATTTCACGTTGAAGGCAACCGTAGGACTCAACAGCGAGAAACTGACGCAGAACTACTTCTCAGGGGCTTATACCTCATTGGGATTGGCGACTCAGGGTATCGGTGGCACGGGTAATCGCCAGACCGATGTGTGGCAACAGGAATACACCTTATCTTACCAGAAAGAACTGGGCATCCATCAGATTGACGCTTTGGCTGGTTACACCAAGCAGACGAGCACATCGACCCATAGCAGCATCCGTACCAACCACTTCACGAACGAGACGCTGAAGCAGTACAACCTGGGTGATGGTGCCAATATCTACACCCCTCAGACGGGCATCAGCGAAAGCACACTCAATTCGCTCATCGCCCGTGTGAACTACACCTTGCTCGACCGCTACAACGCCACTGCCACCTTCCGTGCCGACAAGTCCAGCCGTTTCTCGAAGAATCACCGTTGGGGCTATTTCCCATCACTCGGACTTTCGTGGAATGTGGACAAGGAAGACTTCCTCTTCAGTGCCAAGCATCTCGACTACTTGAAACTGCGTCTGACAGGTGGACTCGTGGGCAATCAGGAGATTCCCGACTATGCCTTCTCCACCTCCTACAGCACGGGCTCTTATGGTGGCACTTCCTCTTATGCAAAGGCCAACACTGCCAACGACAACCTGAAGTGGGAGACCACTGCCTCTTACAACTTAGGTGCTGACCTGGGACTCTGGAACGGCCGTCTCAACGTGGTGCTCGACCTCTATTACAAGAAGACCTCAGACCTCCTGCTCGAAGTGCCGATGGGCTTTGCTTCAGGCGTGACTTCTCAGCTTCAGAATGTGGGAAATGTGGAGAACAAAGGTATTGAACTGGCTGTGAACGGTACCCTGCTCAAGCGTCGCCATCTCCAATGGACTGCTTCTGCCAACCTCGCTCACAACCACAACGAGATCACCGACATGGGCAAGACTAACAACGTCATTCAGGGGGCAGACAACCAGCAGATTCTCCGCAAGGGTGAAGCGCTCGGCTCGTTCTACGGCTTGCAGTACTTGGGTGTCGTGCAGAACGGTGAGGATGTGACTAAGCTTCCGACCGTCAACGGACTCACTCCCAAGGCTGGTGATGCAAAATTCGCCGACACCAACAACGACGGCAAGGTAGATGGCAACGACCGTGTGATTCTCGGTTCTGTGCAGCCCAAGCTCACGTACGGATTCTCTTCTCAGTTGCAAGTGCGCGAATGGGACTTCAACATCACCTTCGCCGGCAGTTATGGTGCCAAACTCTACAATGCCCTGGGCAGACGACTGGAACAGACAGGCGACTCCTACAATGTGCTGAGCACCGTGAAGGATGCATGGACTCCCACCAACGGCAGCAACAGTCTGCCACTCGCTTCCATCTCACGTCCCTTCTCCTACATCGACAGCCGCTACGTGCAGAGCGCTTCTTATCTCAAGCTTCGCAACCTGACCGTCGGCTACCGTCCCCGACTGCCCAAGTCATTCCCTCTGTCCCTGCGCATCTACGCCACTGCCACCAACCTCTTCACCATCACCTCCTACAAGGGCTATGATCCAGAGGTCAGCAGCGGAACGGACAACGGAGCCTACCCGTCAGCACGAACATTTGCATTTGGTGTAAATATCACATTATAAGACACTTAAAAGAGGATAGAGCAAAGCGTTCTACCCTCTTTTTGGTACACGAATACCACATCATCGGGATTTCCTACCCCGTGAAATGTCCGTACCTTTGCACCAGATTTAGAAAGGTAGTGGATTAGTCACTAACAAACCAACAAACAAATAAACTAAACAACTAAAATATATTAAGGTAAAAAAGAAAGGAGATTACAAGATGAAAAAAAATCTTTTCCTCGCTACATTGGTAGCAACAAGCCTCTTGGCAGGCTTCTCGTCATGCTCATCAGATGACGACAACAACAGCAACAGCAATCAGGTGACTGATGATAACGTAGTGGCAGACGACGCGAGTGCCCTCTCACTGGTGAACGGTGTGTACAGTCACTGGCAGCCCCTCAGTTCGTCCTTCTCATTCATCATCGAGTTGAACTCGAACAAACTCACGTCCTTCGAGGGTGAAGAAAATGAGGCAGGTCCTGTGAACAGCCGTTTCGAACAGGAACCAAGTACATGGTATCAAGTCAAGATATTCAACCACTTGTTCCTCGGCATCACCCAGGCCAACGAAGCCATCACCACGGTGACCAACTCGCTCAAGGCCGGCAAAGTCTCTCAGGCTGGTTACAACGCTGCTGTGGGTAAGGCAAAGTTCCTTCGCGCTTTGGCGTATCTGAAGCTCGTGCAACTCTGGGGTGAAGTGCCTGTATATACTGAAGCAGGTGGCTCAACGACTGAGCGTCAGAGCATCGACAATGTGTTCAATCAGATTGTCAGCGACTTCACAGCAGCAGAATCACTGCTGAAGGACTACGACGGCGACCCACGCATCCCTTCCAAGCAGGCAGCACAGGGACTCTTGGCACGTGCTTACCTCGTATGGGGTGACAACCCACTTTCTCAGGCAGAGGTGGCAGCCATCGCCAATGGACAGGCTGACCCTGCATTCACGAAGACTGACAGCCGTCTGGAGAAGGCAGTGGAATATGCCGACAAGGTCATCAACAGCGGCAAGCTCGCCCTCGACCCTGAATATAAGTTGTGGGGACGTGAATACGAGAGCAACAAGCGCAAGACCAACGAGCACCTCTTCACGATTGCTCACGACGGTGATGCTTACGACGCTCAGGGTAACCACCAGACCCACTGCTCATGGACTTTCCCATACCAGAACGGAGAGAACGGACAGGGCTACAGCCAGAACCATACGGAGGTGTCGGATGATGATCTCTACGACGATTGGAAGGCTGAATACCCCAACGACAAGCGTCTGGCAGCGACATACTTCGTAGAAATTAAGAACCCAGAGGACGGCAAGACCTACCACTACTACAGCCCATTCTATACACCTATCAATGGTAAGGGTGTTGACCAGAGCTACGAAGATGCTGAGAACCTCGAAATCACCTTCAACTCAGTGGACCGCATCGAGATCCGCTACGCAGAAGTGCTCCTCATCAAGGCTGAAGCCCTCGTGCAGCTCGGCAAAAACAGCGAGGCAGCAGAGCCATTCAACCAGCTCCGTCGTCGTGCAGGCATCGAAACAGTCAGCGCACCAACCTTCGAGCAGATCAAGCGTGAATGGGACTATGAGTTCACTTACGAACAGTTCTCTGTGCTGAACTCCTACCGCTGGAAGGACCTCATCTCATCTGTCCAGAAGGTGAAAAACTACAAGCACTTCCCAGATGACTGGAAGACCAGCACAGGCAACACCTACACGGCTGATCAGGAGGCATACTTCACGAAGATTCACAATCACCTCGTGGCAAAGTACAACAACGTACGCGGCAAGCACTATCGTCAGCCTATCCCATCAGGTCTGAAGGGTGAAAGTCTCGGCATCAGCCAGAACCCTGGCTACTAGATCAGAATTTTAGCCATAATAAATAGTATTCATCAAGAAGGGGGCTGGCATGCAGCAACAACGTGTGCCAGCCCTTATTATATTCACACAAAACAAAATAAAACATGACACACAACAAGTATTTCATCCTCGCCACAGTGGCAATCCTCAGTGTGGCATCCGTCTCTTGCAGCAAAGACGACGACAACGATAATAACAACAGTGGTAACAACAATTCGCAGTCGGTGGCATACGACTCACATGCCGTTGACCTCGGTTTGCCCAGCGGACTGAAATGGTCTGACCAGAACCTCGGCGCCAATAAGCCTGAAGACTACGGCAATTACTATGCATGGGGATCCATCGAGCCATTGCCTTCCTTCGACAGCGACAACTACAATGCAAAGGTTGATGTGGAGAACATTCCAGCTAACTTCAGTGGTAACGCCAAATTCGACGCTGTGGTACATAGCATTGGTGGAAAATGGAGAACTCCGACGTATGGTGAAATCAGCGAATTGAGAGCTAACACTACCCATGAATGGACGACCTTAAATGGTGTGAAGGGTTTGAAGCTCACAGGCAAGAACGGGAACTCCATCTTCATCCCAGCAGCAGGATTCTATTCTGGTAGCACCCGCTCCAAAGATACTTTCTCTGGCTATTTGTGGTCAAGCAGTACAGACCCAGGCTACACAGGAGTGGGAATAAGTGGAGTTGTCAATGCCGGTGGTGTAGGCGGTGGAGGTGCATATGGATATCTCGGATACAGCATCCGACCAGTACGTTTTTTTCCTCAGCTGTCTCTTCCGTGAAGATCTTCTGCAAGGCCGTGATGTCTGCCGAGGGATTGATGCTGAGCAGCCGTTGCTTGAGCGCATCCACCTTCACCTGCCCCACTGTCTGGCTGGTCGCCATCAGTTGGCGGTTGATGTTGGTGATGCACACGCGGTCAGAATCGACGATGGTCAAGTGCCGAATACCGCTGCGCACGAGACTCTCGGCACACCAAGAGCCGACGCCTCCCACACCAAAGAGAATCACCTGCTTCTGGGCGATACGCTCCATCGCCTCACTGCCCAATAGCAGTTCCGAACGTCGAAAAATAGGTTGAATGTTTGCCATAATTCTTCTTATTTGGTTGCAAAGGTAGGGATTTAAGGGGAAAAGGGAAAGTGAAAAGGGAAAAATCACTCATTTATGGTATGCTTATAGCGCATGAGGGGTATTTCGGGC
>CAJOGQ010000022.1 GCA_905234125.1 uncultured Bacteroidaceae bacterium
GAGCCTTGGTATGATTCTTGGAACTATATTGGTTGGATTATTGACATCATTATATGTGTCATAATGTCTCTCAAGGTAGAATATGCACACTTGTCTCGTCTACATCACCCACAAAATGGAAGATGCGATATGCCGCTATCTGTCTTACTTGATGAAGGAAACAGATGAGAAGGTGTTGCTACATATTATTTTTATTGGATGAAATAAAAAATGATTTTTCTCCTTTTTTATTTTGTGGTTTGAGGGATAAGTGCTACCTTTGCAAAAGAAATATACATACGATATAAAATTTGAACATGTCAAAAATACAACTGCCTTTAATTTTGCCTTACGATAGAACAAGTGCAAAAAGTATCTTTGAGTATAGCAAAGGCTTATTGGGGAACACTCTGAGAGACTTTGTTTGGGAAGGTTATGTCCCTAAAAAGGGTAAAGGTGCTCTTGGGCAAATGGTGGAGAACATTTATTTCTTTCTTGAGACAAACAGCAACCCTGCTTCCGATTTTTCAGAGGCGGGGATGGAGTTGAAATGTACACCATTAAAGCAAGGAAAGGGGAGCGATTATCTTATCAAAGAGCGGTTGTCGTGCAATATGATTAACTATTGTGAGGTGATAGAGGAGGATTTTGACCATTCCCATTTCTTTTTGAAATGCCAGTTGATGCTACTTCTTTTCTATCTTCATCAGAAGGATTGCAACAATTTAGACTTGGAATTCATTTTCTCAGTTTTGTGGAAGTTGCCTGAGAAAGATTTGTTAATCATACGTCATGATTACGAGATTATCATAGATAAGATAAAGCAGGGCAAGGCGCATGAATTGTCCGAGGGTGACACGATGTATCTTGGAGCATGTCGTAAAGGGCAGAAAGGTGATAGCCTTATGGAGCAGCCCTACTCGCAGGAAGGTGCGCCACGCAGAGCCTTTAGTCTAAAAATGGCTTATATGCGGACAGTGTTGGAGTATGTGGTGAAGAGTGGCAAGAAGGCTGTGACTAATCTACCACATGTTGAATCCGAATTGGTCACATCAAAAGCATTGCACCAACATAGTTTTGATGATATTATATTGAGCCGTTTCAAGCCTTTTATGGGCAAACGCTATGAAACAATAGCAAAGAAGAAGAATGTGGACATTTCAAGAGCCCCCAAAAACTTGTTTGCTATGATAGCAAATGCTATTGTAGCTTCTGAGAAGTGTTCTAATGTGAATCGTTCCGAGGAATTTCTGAAAGCAGGTTTGACCATGAAGACTATTCGCGTTCAAGCCAATGGAATCATAGAACAGGCAATGTCTTTTGAGAATATTGATTACATAGAAGTTGCAGAATGCGAGAATTGGTTTGATTCCAGGCTTTATGAACTCTATTCTAGTAGATTTATGTTTGTGATTTTCAGAGAGCAAAATGCTGGTAAGGGGGATTTTGTGTTGGATGATGTTTTCTTTTGGACTATGCCTCAGACAGACTTAGAATGTGCTGAAGAATATTGGAATCACATAAAGGAAAATATTCTTGCTGGCCATATTTCAGAGGAATATTGGTGGAAAGGATCTGACAGGAAGAAGTTTCATGTTCGTCCCAAAGCACAAAAGGCAAAAGATTTAGCCCCTACACCAGATGGGAAAGGCGCAAAGAAATATTGTTATTGGTTTAATAATGACTATGTTCGTGAAATAGTCGATAAACATCAAAAAGTAAAGTGAAGAATAAACATACAATCCGTGTAGTAGAATTGTTTGCTGGTGTAGGAGGTTTCCGCATCGGCTTGGAAGGTGCGTCTGATGCCTACGAAACCATCTGGAACAACCAATGGGAGCCTTCGACAAAACATCAGGACGCATCTATTGTGTACCAGGCACGTTTTGGTACACAAGGACACTCGAACAAAGACATAAACCTTGTGCTTACCAAGGATATTCCTGACCACGATTTGTTGGTAGGTGGTTTCCCTTGTCAAGATTATTCGGTGGCTTCAACTTTGAGCCGTTCTGGAGGAATTGAAGGCAAGAAAGGTGTGTTGTGGTGGCAAATTTATCGCATTCTTCAGGAGAAAGGGGAAAAGCGTCCTCAGTACATTTTCTTTGAAAACGTTGACCGACTGCTCAATTCTCCTGCCAATCAACGTGGTCGTGACTTTGCCATCATCCTTGCTTCGCTGGCCGATTTGGGTTATGTGGTGGAATGGCGCATCATCAATTCAGCAGACTATGGTATGCCTCAACGCAGAAGAAGGACATACATCGTTGGTTATCAGCAAAATTCCGTTGTTGCCCGGAAGATAGAGCAGATGGAGGATTGGGTGAAGTATGATGGTGTGTTGGCGAAAGCGTTTGAGTTCAGACCAAAGAGAAATACGGTGTCGGACTTTGAAATTGAAGGGACAATTCAAGAGGTTTCTGATTGCTTTAATAAAGGAAGAAAAGACAGTCCCTTTGGCAATGCTGGCATGATGATGAATCGTCGCGTATATTCTGTGGATGCAGAGGCTGTGTATGATGGCCCTCGTCAGACATTGGGAGGAAATTTGGTCGATGAGGATTTTGTCCCAGAAGAGTTCTTTATCTCCCCAGAAGAGCTACCTAAATGGGAATATGAGAAAGGTCCCAAAAAGATAAATCGTGTGTCGAAAGAAGGTTATGAATACGTTTTCTCTGAAGGTGGCATGGCTTTCCCAGACTATCTTGATCAGCCTTCACGCACTATCATCACAGGCGAAGGTGGTACAGCACCATCCCGTTTTAAGCATGTGGTAAAGACACAGTCTGGACGTTATCGCCGTTTACTTCCTCTTGAATTGGAACGTATGAACATGTTCCCCGACAATCACACCATGCATCCAGAAGTGTCAGACGGGCGACGTGCTTTTCTGATGGGCAATGCTTTGGTATGTGGCATCGTGGAGCAGATAGGAAAGAGCCTATATCAGTTCATTTATGATGAAGCACCTGTATCTTCTCGTCCCATCTTTACAGCACGTGATGCGAAGCCCATGTTGGATTTGGGGTTGTTTGCCGATGAGGAGAAACCTCTTGTGGTGAATCGTCCCAAGAAGCAATACACGCTTGATCCCGCAAAGCACCTGTTGATAGGTCTTGTGAAGAAAGATAACGAGGAATACTTCTTGAAAGAGGAACCCACGAAGATATATTATACTGGCAAAACAAAGACATTCCCATCTACCGTTGCCATCAATAAACTCTACTACTTCATGCCTTACATCAAAGGGAAAGGCGTGCGTGACCTTTATCTGATTCGTATAGCTCGAATAGGCACCAAGGCTGAAATTCATCCTGAATCGAATGATGAAGTTCCAAGGTTGGTGTTTGATATAGAATATTTGGAAAGCCTGCCCGAGTATCAAATGATCAATCTTGCCAACTATTGGTATAAGGACACGTTGTTGGGAAAGTTTTTCAAATAGACGGAGCAATAATCAGATATTCTTAGTAACTTTGCACTGCAACTGCCGAAAAAGGAGTCGGTAGTTGTGGTGCATTTTCGTAAAGTGGCCACGTTTCTGCGGAAAAGGCACCAGGCCTATAGTACTCCCAATTCTCAAATAACAATTAATACAAATGGACAATATGAGAATTATCTGAAAGAATTGTTGTTCGCAATGGTGAAATGCGGACTGAACATCGTGGTTTCGGACGATTCGATGGAAGTGATCCCCCATCTGAGGGAGAGCACCAAGTATAACTTTGCTGGTGCCACCATCGAGAAGCTTTATGTGGAAAGTACGGTGAACGAATATAACTATGGCCATGAGAAGGAGAAGCAGGATGGCTACTCAGATGAACAGATAGCACAAGCCATCAAGGCTATCAATGGAAGCAAGAAGCCGCTGAATTCAAAACGGAAATGGGCGGCTGTGTATTGGTGCCTGAAGTGGTATTGCAATTTCCCTGCCAACGTGTCTGATTTTTGTGATAGGGTGAACGGTCTGCCTTTGGGTGGGCTGGAGTATGAATGTGACTATAACAATATCAGGCGTGAATGCGCGTTAACCTTTATGGATCAAGATGCTCGTTATATGGATAAGGTAAAGCCCAGCAAGGCTGATAACGATTTCTTTCAGCAATGCCGAGAGGTGGTTCTGGCATTGGTGACAGAATTGGGGAAAGCGGCTCTTCCCCAAATTGACATGGGATAGAAATTACCAATTCATTACCAAATCATTACCAAAACGCTCCAAGTCATTGGGGCGTTTTTTTTTGTCCCTACCTTTGCACCAGAAAAGCGAAACAAGCAAATAGTTCAATAATCCATAACCAATAAACATTAAAGCATTATGATTAAGCAAGGATTTATCAAGAAGATTGGTGCGCCACGTAGCTGGCAGACCAAGGAGGGCGAAGACCGCCAGTCCTATCCATTAACTCTGAGTATTCCCTACGTGCGCCAGGATGGCAAGCAGGGGGAGGATGTTCTTATCGCGGAGCACTCATGCTCCAACCCTCAGTATGTGCAACAGCTCGAAGACCTCATGAACCGACAGGTGGAACTTGACTTGACCATCTCGTTCAGCGTGAAGGAGTCGGCGAAGACTGGCAATGAATTCTGTATCATCAAATTGTTGAATCTCGCACAGAGAATCGGGTAAATTTAAGTCCCGCAGAAATAAAAGAAATAGCAGAAATGGCTAACGCGGTGTTTGGATTATAAAAATTTCCTTCATTTCTGCGGGACAAATAAAAACAAGTATTTCTCATGAAGTTAACAAAGGAACATATTAAGGCGATCATCGCCATATTGAGAGCTATCATTGAATTGATCATCGACTTATCAAAGGAGAAAAAGAAAGGAGGTAAATCATGAACGGGAAATTGCCGAGGGGACTGAGGAACAACAATCCGCTGAACATCCGATGGAACCCCAACACACGGCCTTGGCAGGGCCAGAAGAGCTACGATGGGGAGTTTGTCATCTTTGAGACGATGGAGGATGGGTACAGGGCTGCGTTCCGAGTGCTGGATTCCTACAACAAGAAGCACAACATCTATTCCGTGCGTGAAATCATCTACCGATGGGCTCCACCCAAAGACCACAACAACACGCGTGCCTACATCGAGAGGGTGTGTGAGGAGGCTGGCTTGAAAGAGACTGACCTCATCGTGGTGGACTCGTGGATTGAGGAGAAACGGGAGGATGCCATCTGGCTGGTGTGGGCGATGGCGAAAGTGGAGAATGGCAACAGGTACATCTCGTTCGAGGACTTGGAAACGGTGAAAAAAGGCTATTACAAAGCTTTTCCGCAGTATAGTTAAAAGTTAATAATCGAGTCGGAGGGTGAGTGAAGGAAGTCATCGATGTGAAAAGGGCCTAATTCTGACACAATCCTGAAGCTCACAAATTTCGAAACGATTATGAAAGTACAAATTGAAATCAGCAACGACACGTTGCAGACCATCATGGATGGCAAGAGAGTGGAAGGCGCTTTGAGATTGATGCCTTCTGACGGAAAGAAGAGACCGGTGATCAGCTTCAACGCCTACAACCGAAAACCTTACAAGCGCCCCAAAGAGCATGTGCTGTTCTATCTGGAACACGGAAGGGTGACGGAATCGCCCGAACGCATCAAGATGTATGAGAGCGTGCCGAAGAGATTGGGAACGGCGTATGTGGGACGTGTGTTCCAGCGGGAGGCCAAGACCGCATCGGAAGAATTGAAAGTGAAAAGTGAAAAGTGAAAAGTGAAAAATCTAAGTTACTTTGAACTCTAAACACTAAACTCTAAACTCTAAACCAGAATGGCACGAATAATTATTGAGAATCAGCGTGACCGCCAATGGCTCATGGAGAAGTATCGGACGGTCAAGAAGTCGTACAGAAGCAAGGCGCTGGCGTTCCAACTGAACACGGACTTGGCCATTGCCATCAGGCGGGACGCGCTGAAACTGAAATCAGCAACATTGATTGACTCAATAACCAATAAACAATAAACAATAAACAATAGCCATTCATATGAAAATAGATATTTATAACAACAACAAGTCGAGGCGCCCTTTCACGTCGTGGAGGTGTGTGGCGGACATGTACAACTGCATTGACGCGACAACCAAGATTGCGGAAAGGTGCGCCAAGATCAAGGAGACGGGCGACAAGAGCCTGAAGGACGATCTGCCTGCCATGATGCCCATGGGAGACGTGGGCGACAAGACCCGCCTGAAGGAGAACTGCACGCCGACAGGACTGGTGATGATAGACATAGACAAAGAACCACAAGCGCTGGAGGAGTGGGAGACGTTCGTGAAGGAAGTGAAGGCGTGGGTGGAGACGATGAAGCCGGAACTGGAAAGGCTGCACGTGAGGCTGGTTCACATCACGCCGTCGGGCTGGGGACTGAGGCTGCTGGCGCTCTGTCTGCCGGAGGGCATGGAGGCCACCATCAAGCAATGTGCGGAGGTGCTCGGACTGGAACGTTGGGGCGAGGTGGATCCTGCCTGCAAGGACTTGTCGCGGCTGTCGTATCTGGTGCCCACGGACTACATCCTCTATGAGAACGGGCTGTTTGACGATGTGCCCAAGGAGTGCGTCGATGCCATGATGGCCATCAAGACCACGGGGGTGATGGCGAAGAACACGAACAAGAAGCTGAACGTGGAGGACATCGAGAAGGCGGACGCGAAGTACAGGGACTTTGAGTACAACGGCAAGAAGGTGAGGGACTTGGTGAGGGAGTTCCTCGACGCGACGGGTGGCGACCCACCAGAGGGACTGAGGCATCCGACGTACAACAACCTCATCGTGCAGTTCCGCAATCTGGTGAACAACGACCCTGAAATTGTGCATGCCGTCCTGCCCACGTTTGGCAACTCGATTGAGGAGACGTGGAACCAGTGCGTGAGCCTCTGCTCGTCGAACCGATCGACAAGGCTGGAGAAGAACATCTACTTCTTCCTGAAGGACAGGGGCTACCTGTTAGAGAGGGGCACGCTTGAACAGCCTGAGCTGGCGGACTATGAGGAGGATGCGCTGCCTCCCATGCCGAAGATGCCGCCTGTGTTCCGCCAATTTGTGAATGCGGCGCCCGACGACTTCAAAGCCCCCACCGTGGTGGCGCTCCTGCCCATACT
Organism: uncultured Bacteroidaceae bacterium; assembly: GCA_905234125.1. GTDB lineage: Bacteria > Bacteroidota > Bacteroidia > Bacteroidales > Bacteroidaceae > Minthosoma. The sequence continues at coordinate 7,080 of CAJOGQ010000022.1, forward strand.
CGGCACGCTGACCAGCTATCTGAGGGCTGACTACTTCGACGACAAGGAGCAGAGCACGGAGTTCATCTCCCCGCTGTTCGCCCCACCCTCGTCGGGCAAGTCGTTCATCAAGCGGTTTGAATGGCTGCTCGACGGCATCAGGGAACGGGACTACATCAACAGCAAGAAGGAGGAAATCTATGCGGCTGCTGACAACAAGAGGGCGATGAATGCGGAGGGTGAGGATGCGCCCAGGGTGAGCGTCAGGATTGTGAAGCCCCTCATCTCCATCCCGGAACTGCTGACAAAGATGAGGGACAACCACGGCAACCACATGCTGATCATTGCTGAGGAGCTGGACACCTTCAGCAAGGGCAACCGGACGACGGGCGGCGACAAGTCGGACTTGTGGCGCGTGACGTGGGACAATGACATGTATGGCCAGTACTACAAGAGCACGAAAACCTTCAAGGGCGAGGTGAAGATGTATCTGAACCTGCTCTTCACCTCGACGCAAGACCAGATAGACCGCTTCTTCAAGAATGTGGAGGACGGACTGGTGACAAGATTCAGCGTGTGCCCCATCGAAAACCAGATGTACAGGCCCTTCATCCCCTGGAAGAAGATTCCGAAGAAGGAAATCGTGCAGATCAAGAACATCCTGACGAGGCTGGACAGCAAGGTGTACAGGTTGCCCCTGAAGTTCGACCCGAAAGATCTGGATGACATCAAGCCGTCGGAGTTTGACGAGCTGGTGCCCTGGCAGTTTGAGTTCCTGCCGACTGAGAAGGTGAACCTGGACTACCTCTTCCCCACCCTGAAGGAATGGCTGGAGGAGGAGCGTGTGAAGAGCGCCATCACGCTGAACCCCGCAAGGGACGTGTTCAGACGGCGTGCGGCGGTGAAGGGTTTCAGGCTGGCGCTGGTGTGTCACGGACTCTACGCGAACGTGGGCAAGAAGGAGCAGGAGGTGATCAAGGATTTCGTGAGGTGGTTCTGCAGCGTGGACTTGCGCAACTCGCTGCTCCAGTTTGGAGAGCGGTATAACGAACTGCAGAACAAGGTGGTGGCAAGGAAGATTCCGCAGTCGAAGGTCTATGACAAGATTGGCGAGGTGTTTGAGGCGAGCGACGTGCGGCAGGCTCTTCAGCGGGCAGGAAAGAGGACACCCGTGAAAGTGGTCATCTCCCTCTGGAAAACCAATGGGCTGATAGAGAGCCTCGACAAAAACAAATACAAGAAACTCAAAAAACTCTAAACTCTCAACTCTAAACTCTAAACTCTCAACTCTCAACAACATGATAACATTGGAACTATCTCGATTTTATGGCGCCCCAGGGTACACTTGGGGCACCATGAAGGAAAGCCTCACGGGCTTTTCGTGCTGGACAATGGAAAGGCATGACCCCAACCACTGGCGGGGCATGAAGAACTACTGCGCCATTCCGGCTGGGCAGTACAGGCTCAGAGTGACGACAAGGGACAACCTGAAACTGAACCTGAGGCTGCTGATTCCTGGCACATACCGCAAGGCTGAACTGACGAACGCCTGTGTGCCCAACGACCAGCCTGCGGGCTCCATCTGCGTGGGCAAGAAAATCGACCGCGAACGGAAGGCGCTGGAAGGTGGGGACGTGGTGCTGGACGGCATCGACACATGGATCAGACGGCTGATGAACGACGGCCACATCTCGACCAAGATGCGGACGGGCGAAATCAGACTGCTGGTGAAGTATGCGGATGGCTACTACTACGACCATCAGGCAAAGAACAAGGAGGAGGAAACGAATGATGCAGAACAAGATGTCAGGTTTGACTTTGCGGAATAACCCGTGCCGCTTCAAGCTGGAAAGGGAGCCCACCAGCCTGATACATTGCTTCGCGATGGCGATAGAGAAGACGGATGAGAACTTCCCCATGCTCGTGATAGAGCGGAGAGCCTTGGACTCCGTGCTGTTTGGCAAGCGTTTGGACTCGACGAGCGAATACCGGCAATACCCCTTCGTGATGCGTGGCGGGCAATGGGACAAGCATTGCAAGTTTGCCCTGCTGAGCTACTTCATCATCTGCTGGAGGCTCAGAAAACTCGACCCGTCGCAATTTCCCATAGCGGCCTTCCTGAGCGCCTACGAAAGCTACATCGAAAGAAAAAGGTTAATTGGTTAATTGGTTAATCGGTTAATTTTGAGAAAAAATGGTGAATAAATGGGAAAAAACAGGGAAAGAATTGTGGGTGTGAAATAAAATGTGTAATTTTGCAACCACTAAATTTTCGCGAACATGAACGGACAAGAGCTTATCAAGGCTGAAAAGGCGATTCTATCGATAGAATACCTTCCTTCGGTGAACTATTCGATGCTGAACAGCGGAGTGGAAACCTGCTATAAGTTTGTGCTGGAAAATGCTGAACAGCGGGACTGGCAGCAGATTCAGATCACCATCAGGGGTGAACTGATCAAGGAGCATGTGCAGAGACTGGAGTTCCTGCGGGGAGGGCAGTCGGTTCAGGTGAACGATGTGCAGATTCAGCCTGACATCCGGCAACTGAGCGCCATCACGGAGGCCGTGAACTCGAGCTTCACCATCACCATCGAGGAGGAAGGCGGGTTGCTGTTGTATCAGGAACTGCCTATCACGCTGATGGCCTACGACGAATGGGCTGGTGCCAATGTGATGCCTGAGTACATCGCCACGTTTGTGGTGCCGAACAACCCGATGCTGTCGAGAATCAAGGTGAAGGCGGCGCAGTTCCTGGAGAAATGGACAGGTGCGTCGCAGTTGGACGAGTATCAGACGCAAGACCGCAACCGTGTGCGTGCCCAAGTGGCCGCCATCTATGAGGCGTTGCGCTCGGAAGGCATCATCTATTCGGCTCCTCCTGCCAGCTTCGAGACGATCGGACAGCGTGTCAGGCTGGCTGACAAGGTGCTGACGGAGAAGTTGGGCACGTGCATCGACACAAGCCTGTTGATAGCTTCTTGTTTGGAGGCGTGCAACATCTACCCCATCCTTGTCTTGCTGAAAGGGCATGCGATGGTGGGTGCGTGGCTGACTCCCACGGTGAGTCCGCAGATGGTGGGCGACGATGTGAGCCTCCTGCTGAAGGAGACGGCTGACGGCAACAACAACTTGGTGTTGCTCGAATCGACGGCCATCACCTCGTCGGGGAACGTGGGGTTTGAAGATGCCGTGAAGAGCGCGTTCCTGAAACTGAAGGACGACAGCCAGTTCCTCTACTATGTGGACATCCACCGTTGCCGTCTGGGCAATATCCGTCCCCTGCCCCAGCGCGTCATGCAGGATGGCGTGTGGACGTTTGAGAACGAGGGTGTGGAGCATCAGAACGCCACCTCTTCCGTGAACGAACTGCACCACTATGACCTGCGGCTTGAGGACACGGGGCAGCCCACGACCAAGCAGATGATTTGGGAACGCAAGCTGTTGGATTTCTCCCTGCGCAACAATCTGCTCAATACGCGCATCGGCAGGCGTGTGGTGCCGTTTATCTCGTTCGAGATAGAGCATCTGGAAGACCATCTGCAGATGGGCGAGGATTATGTCATCACGCCTTCGCCAGGCAAGAAGATTGAGCCGAACGATGAGGGTATGTATGACTCGCAGCATCAGGCTTCGGAGTATCAGACGTTTGTGTCGGAGATGATCAAGGACAACAAGATTGCCTCCTATCTGACAGAAGCCGAACTGCAGAGCGCTCTCACCTATATCTATCGTACAGCACGCACGTCGTTAGAAGAGAACGGTGCCAACAGCCTGTTCTTAGCATTGGGCATGCTCAGATGGTTCGAGACTTCCAAGAGCGAGCAACCGCGCTATGCCCCCATCCTGCTGTTGCCTGTGGACATCGTCAGGAAGAGTGGCAATAAATATGTCATCCGCAAGCGTGATGAGGACATCATCCTGAACATCACGCTGGTGGAACTGCTGAAACAGAACTTCAAAATCAATCTCGACATACTGAAGGAACTGCCCAAGGATGAAAGCGGAGTGGATGTGATGCAAATCTTCACTTACTTCCGTCGAGCCATCTTGGAGCAGAAGAAATGGAACGTGCTCGAAGAGAGCATGCTCGGACTGTTCTCCTTCAACAAGTTCGTCATGTGGAACGACATCCACGCCAATGCCGACCAGCTGGCTGAACACACCATCGTGTCGTCGCTCATCGAGAATCGGGACAAGCAGGAAGGGACGGATGAAGCGGTCGATGCCCGCATCATCGACAAGGACAATGCGCCGATGGATTTCAACATCCCACTGGACGTCGATTCCTCGCAGATGGAGGCCATCGTTGAGTCGGGAAGAGGCAGGACATTCATCCTTCATGGTCCTCCAGGAACAGGTAAATCGCAGACCATCACCAACATGATTGCCAATGCGTTATATCAAGGCAAAAGGGTTCTCTTTGTAGCCGAGAAGATGGCAGCTTTGTCGGTGGTGCAGTCACGTTTGGAGAAGATTGGTCTGGCTCCGTTCTGCCTGGAGCTCCACTCGAACAAGGCCACCAAGAAGCACTTCTTAGAGCAGATGGAACAGGTGCTGAACGTGACCAAAATCAAGGAGCCGGCAGAATATGCCGCGAAGTCAGCAGAGCTGTTTGCTGAGCGGAAAAGCCTGATCAGCTACATGGATGCCCTTCATCAGAAAGGGAGCAACGGCCTAAGCCTCTACGAGTGCATTTCGGGCTATCTGTCCATTCCGCAGGACGAGATAGAGGAAGGGCTGCCTGAAAGGGATATGCTGACAGCCGACTACCTCACGAAGTGCAAGGATCAGGTAGATGCGTTGGACACCGTCCTTGGCATCGTCGGCACACCTGCACGTCATGCGCTGTATGGTCTTGAACCTGTGGACAACCGAATAGAGACCACGGACGGTATCAAGACGATTCTGTTGCAATTCAAGCAGACGCTGGCTGACTTCCGTCAGGCATTGGAGAAACTGAACGGCAAGACCGCCATGCAACTGAAGTCCTACAAGGATTTGCAATGGTTGGAGCGGTTTGTCGCCCATCTGAACACCCAGAAGCAACAAGAGGAACTGCATGAGAACGTCACGGGCTCCTACAGCGAAGACATCCTCCGCATGGATGTGAAGGCCAGCCGACGCGAATGGGAGGAAATCAAGGCCAAGTGGTTCCTGCCCAGATATTTCGCCAAGAAGAAGTTCATCAACTCGATGCAGCGCTATGGCATGATCTATGAATCGAGCATAGAAGAGGTGTTGAGCCTCATCGACACCTATCAGCAGAGAGGCAAGGAACTCAAACAGCAAGAAGAGGAGATGGCAGCCTTCGCCTACCAATGTGGGTTCAGCCATCAGGAGAAAGTGTCGGCCTACCAAGCAAGCCTTGGGGCGTTGGGCGCGATGGGACGTCAGGAGTTCATGCAAGACGCGAACGGCATCCTTGGCCACCATCAGCATCTGAACGACCTCACCACTCAGTTGGGCACCAAGACCCGCCAGAAGAATTCTATGGCAGAGGTTGTCAGCGGCATGGGCAGATGGCTGGATGGCTATCAGCAGATGAAGGACTGGTATCTCTGGACAGAAAAGAAACATGAACTCTGCGAGATGAAACTGCAGACGGTGGTTCAACGGATAGAGCAAGGTGAACAGCCACAGGAGGTGATACCGGCTTTCCTGAAGGGTGCATACCATCATCTCATCTCCATCGCCATCGATGCCAATGAGCAACTGCGCACGTTCAACGGCATGATTTTCCGTCAGCGGATAGAACAGTACAAACGAGACACCTTGCGATTCCAGGAACTCAGCAAAGAAGAGCTCTACAGCAAGTTGGCAGCGCGCGTGCCTTCTTCGTCTGCCGTCTCAGCCGAAGGGTCTGAAATCAGCATCCTGAAGCGCAACATCGCCAATGGCGGTCGTGGAAACTCCATCCGCACCATCATCGACAACATCCCCACCCTGCTCCCAAGACTCTGTCCCTGCATGCTGATGAGCCCCATCAGCGTGGCACAGTATATCGACCTGAAAGCCGAGAAGTTCGACCTGGTCATCTTCGACGAGGCTTCGCAGATGCCAACCAGCGAGGCCGTTGGAGCCATCGCACGAGGCAAAGCCCTGATTGTGGTGGGCGACAGCAAGCAGATGCCACCAACCAGCTTCTTCTCCACTACACAAGTGGACGAAGAGGAAGCCGACATCGACGATATGGAGAGCATTCTGGACGACTGCAAGACACTGTCGCTGAGGGAGTATTACCTCAGCTGGCACTATCGAAGCAAGCATGAAAGCCTGATAGCCTTCAGCAACTCGCAGTACTACAACAACCGACTCTTCACCTTCCCATCGGTCGATGACCAAGTGGCAAAAGTGAAGCTTGTGCCTGTCGCTGGAGTCTATGACAAAGGACGCACACGCAGTAATCCAGAAGAGTCTAAGGCCATCGTCAAGGAAATCATCCGCAGACTGTCAGACCCAGAACTGAGCAAATACAGCATTGGCGTTGTGTCCTTCAGCAAGGTTCAGGGAGACCGCATCGAGGATGACTTGACTGAGGAACTTGACCGTCATCCAGAGTTGAAGGACATCGCCTACAACAGCAGGGAACCCATCTTCGTGAAGAATCTGGAGAATGTGCAGGGAGATGAACGTGACGTGATCCTCTTCTCCGTGGGCTATGGAGCAGACAAGAACGGCAAGGTGTCGATGAACTTTGGTCCTCTGAACAATGCTGGTGGTGAACGACGTCTGAATGTGGCCGTTTCCCGTGCCCGATACGAGATGATTGTCTATTCCACGCTGAAATCCAGCCAGATAGACCTGAAGCGTTCCAATGCCAAGGGTGTGGAAGGATTGAAGGGATTCCTGGAATTTGCAGAAACAGGCCGTCTGCCGATGGTGGACAGCTCTGCGCTCCTGTCAGACACGAACGTCATGATCTCTCAAATATGCGACATGCTCACGGAACAAGGTTATGTTGCCACCCCATGCGTGGGACGATCCAATTTCAAGGTGGACATCGCAGTCTCCACAGCCGAGCATCCAGATAGATACATCCTTGGCATCCTCTGCGACGGCAAAACGTACTACGAGACCAAGACCACACGTGACCGTGAAATCGTACAACCCAATGTCATGAAGATGCTCGGATGGAGCGTCATGCGCGTCTATTCCATCGACTGGTATGAGAATCGCGAACGAAGCATCAACCAGATCTTGGAAGAACTGAAAGCCCATGAGTCAGGAGAAGCCAACACAGAACCCGAACCTGAGCCAGAGCCCTTCAAAGCTTTCGACGCGAATGACATCACGGCTTCAAGCGTTGAGGACGAACCCTCCAGAAATCAAGGACAAAGACCTTACGTGGAAGCAGAGGTGAACGTCCCTCAAATAGATAAGGTGGCCTATGACCCCAAGGCAAGCTACAACGCCAAGATTATCCGTCAGATACTGGCCAAAGAACAGCCCATCACGGAGAGCTACCTCTGCAAACGGGTGGCCAAGCTGTTAGGATTCGGACACGCTGGAGCCAATATCCAAAAGGCTGTCAGCATCGCCACAGCTCAATGCTATCGCGACCCACTCTCTTTTGGAGACAACATCAACCTTTGGCTCGATGAGGAAAGCGCCATCAACTACAGCATCTATCGTTCGCCCTCCCCAAGAACCATTACGGAGATTCCTGTGCGCGAGGTGATCAATGCTGTGGCTGAGGTGATTGCTGAAGAGTTCTCATTGCCCAAAGACAAGGTGCCAACCATTACGGCACGCAAGTTGGGATTCTCCAGTGCTGGAGCCAAAATTGCAGAAACCATCAACACCATCCTCGACATGATGCTGGCCAACAACATCATCAGGGATGTCAACGGGTTGGTGTCCATGAACGAACCCCAACAATAGATGGCAGAATAAATTCAAAAAACAAGATTGTTTGTGACACAATGTCATATAGATGCCAGAGTTTCATGCGCTGGCATCTATTTTGTCAGTCGCAAGGAACATAAAAAATATACTATTATGGATAAAGATATAAAAAATGAGGAGGTTGACGAGGAAATCGTGAACCCAACTGCCGAAGACACAGAGAATGTGGCCGAAGAAAAGGCAGAAAACAAGGATGAAAAAGTGGCTGAAGCTCCCAAGGAATTGACGCCAAAGGAGAAAATCGCTGAACTGGAGAAGCAGATTGAGGAGCTGAAGAACCAACAGTTGTATAAGGTGGCGGAGTTTGACAACTTCCGCAAACGTGTGATGCAAGAGAAGGCCGACCTTATCAAGAATGGCGGTTCGAAGGTTATCACTACCCTACTGCCCATCATCGATGACTTGGAGCGTGCCCAGCAGAACATGGACAAATATGAGGATGTAGCCGCCGTGAAGGAAGGGCTCAACCTGATCATTGACAAGTTCTTCAAACTGCTGGCTCAAGAAGGTCTGAAGAAGATGGATGTGGTGGGACAACCTTTCGACAGCGACCTGCACGAAGCCATCGCTATGGTGCCTGGACAACCTGACAAGATGAAGGGTAAGGTGATGGACTGCATGACAGCAGGTTATACATTGAATGACAAAGTAATCCGCTACGCAAAAGTTGCCGTGGCAGAATAACAGAAAGAAAGATAGAAGACTGTGGCAAAAAGAGACTACTACGAAGTGCTGGGAGTGTCGAAAACGGCTTCCGATGACGAGATAAAGAAGGCCTATAAGAAGATGGCCATCAAGTATCACCCCGACCGCAATCCAGGTGACAAACAAGCTGAAGAGAAGTTCAAGGAGGCTGCTGAGGCTTACGATGTGTTGCGTGACCCTCAGAAGCGTCAGCGGTATGACCAGTTCGGACCCGATGCCTTTGGCCCTGGTGCTGGTGGATTTGGTGGACAAGGAATGTCTATGGACGACATCTTCAGCATGTTTGGCGACATCTTCGGAGGCGGTTTCAGCGGCGGTTTCAGCGGTTTTGGCGGCGGATTTGGTGGCGGCGGTCAACGCAGAAAGCCTGTCTATAAGGGACAAGACTTGCGCATGCGCATCGAGTTGGATCTGAACGACATCGTGAATGGTGTGACCAAGAAGTTCAATGTACGCACAGACATCACTTGCCCTCATTGCAATGGTTCTGGTTCAGAAGACGGACAAGAATCGACTTGTGGCACCTGTAACGGACAAGGCGTAGTGTACAAAACCCGCCAGACGATGCTGGGCATTATGCAGACACAGACCGTGTGCGACACTTGTCATGGTGAGGGCAAAGTCATCAAGAACAAATGTAAACATTGCAACGGAGAAGGCATCGTGAAGGGTGAGAAGCAAGTGGAGGTGGAACTCCCTGCCGGCTTGGTGGAAGGTTACGCCTACAATTTCCAAGGCAAAGGTGGAGCAGGTCGTCGGAATGGTGTGAATGGCGACTTGCAGATTCTCGTGCATGAGAAGCCACATGCGGAATTGTTGCGCGACGGCGTGGATCTCGTCTATAACCTCTTGCTTACGATTCCTCAAGCTGTGCTTGGCACCTCGCTCGAAGTACCCACCCATGATGGAAAGGCAAAAATCACGATTCCATCGGGCACTCAGCCTGGAACTGTCTTGCGTCTGAAGGGCAAGGGCATCCCAGATATCAATAGTTATGGCAATCAACGCGGCGATGAAATCATCAACATTTCCGTCTATATGCCAGAGGCGCTCACAAAAGATGAGAAGAAAGCGATAGAAGTGCTCGCTAACGGTGACAACGTAAAGCCTTCCACAAGTATTAAAGACCGAATCTTCAGTCACTTCAGGGCTTATTTCAAGAAGTGACATCTTTCCCCACAATCAGAACAGGCAAATAAAAGTGGATACCCCAGATTGGAGTATCCACGCCTTCTAATTGATAAAGTGAGAAAAAAATGTTTCATTCATTCATCACTTACCGTTGCTCGCGCAACCTTTCGATGAAAGAATGTATGCCTTGCATTCTCACGAATTGAGGCATAATAGACTAATTTTTATATTTCATTCAATCTTACTTACACGAATATTCTCGTGCCGATTCACTATATTGTGATTGATAATTCGTTATCAGAATGGAGCATCTCCAGGCATGCTCGAAAGGTCAAAACTATCGAAGGAATCGTCATCTTGCCCATTTAAGTTCATCTTCGACGGCATCGGCTTGATGGTTCCATCATCCGTAGGCAAAGGAGGCAGTTCGTCGTCCAGATTCAGGAATCGAGCATGCTCACTACGGAAGCGGAGACGCACATCACCCACAGCACCATTACGATGCTTGGCTATGATGATTTCTGCTATGCCTTTCGTATCGTTGCCATGTTGGTCTTTATATATTTTATAATATTCAGGTCGATGGATGAAGCACACCATATCGGCATCCTGCTCAATGGCACCAGACTCGCGAAGGTCACTCAACTGGGGACGCTTGCTGTCGGGATTATCAGGATTACTGCTGGAACGTTGCTCTACAGAACGGTTCAACTGTGACAATGCTATGATGGGAATATTGAGTTCCTTAGCCAAACCCTTGAGCGAACGAGAAATAGTGGATACCTCTTCTTGGCGGGAGTTGTAAGACATGCCCGATGCATTCATCAACTGGAGATAGTCTATAATGATTATCTGTACACCAAAATCACGAACCAATCGGCGTGCTTTCGTACGCAATTCGAATACAGAAAGCGAGGGCGTGTCATCGACATAGAGAGGTGCACCAAAGAGTTCCTGCATCTTCATGTCAAGTTGTGCCCATTCATGAGGTGCCAACTGACCACTTTTTATCTTCTCACCAGAAATCTCGCACACGTTCACCAACAAACGATTCACCAACTGTACGTTCGACATTTCAAGCGAGAACATAGCAATAGGTATCTTACGATCAACCGCCATGTTGCGAGCCATCGAGAGCACAAACGCAGTCTTACCCATCGCAGGACGAGCGGCAATAATAATGAGATCGGAGTTTTGCCAACCAGAAGTCATCGCATCCAACTTATCAAAACCAGAAGCAAGACCAGATAAGCCATCTGTACGGGCTGCAGCCTTCTTCAATAGTTCGTACGCCTCACTAATGACAGGGTCTATCTGCGTGAAGTCTTTCTTGAGATTCGATTTGGAAAGTTCAAACAACTCACCCTCAGCCTTTTGCATGAGTTCCTGGATGTCTTGACTTTCATCGAACGCTAACTTCTGAATACCACTCGTATAAGAAATAAGATCACGCGCAAGCGCTTTCTGTGCGACAATTCGGGCGTGATATTCAAGGTGAGCCGCAGAGAGCATGGAACGTGAAAGTTCTGCCAAATAGGCTGCTCCGCCAGCATTTTCCAAATCACCATTCTTTTGCAACTGTTCCGTCACAGTAAGCACATCGATGGGGGCATTGGAGGCCGCCAACGACTGAATGGCCTGAAAGATGATTTGATGTTTCGACTCGTAGAAAGATGGCGGCTTCAAGAAATCAGAAACTGTAGCAAAAGCATCTTGCTCAATCAAGCACGCACCAATCACAGCCTTCTCAAGTTCAACGGCTTGAGGCTGCAAGCGACCCAACTGTGCAAGTTGGTCTTGTTCGTTACTACGAGCAGGTCTTTTGCGGTTTGAATTTCTTTGTTCTGGCATCTTTATAGGTTTAAAGAACATGGGCATTTAGGATGCCCCTTTCACTTTATCGATTGCAAATTTAGTTAAAATAAATGAATCGAACAAACAGATTCAGAAAAAGTTATCAACAGTCTAAGTGCCAAAACTGTTGATAACTCTGTGAATAACGCGATTCCATCGTAGATTTTCCCTTGTGATTTTTTTTTTGCTTTTTCAGGCTAACACTTGCGAAAACACCTCAGAATTCCATTTCTGTTACACAAAAGAAGATTCGTGAACACATTTACGGAAGTATCTCCTACCCCATCATGATCAAACACCATTTCATTGTTTTGTCGGTTTGACAAATGAGCATCATACTTGCATGAAAATACTTTTTTATGTTTTTTTATTAAATATGTGTCTGGAAATTTCGGTATTCCATTTTAAAGCAGTACCTTTGTGCCGTTTTAAGAAAAAGGAGACCACACAGGAGGGTTCTACAGTAAGATTATAAGAGAGAAACAAATCATAGTTAACATTAACAAATTATGGCGAATGTAATTAAAATTACGAAAGGCTTGAACATCAACCTCAAAGGTAAGGCTGCTGCTCAGGTTTCTGCTGCGCCTGCATCGAAGGTATATGGCCTGGTTCCCGATGCATTCTGGGGCATGAAACCAAAAGTGGTGGTCAAAGAAGGGGATGATGTGAAGGCTGGCGATGCATTGTTTGTGAACAAACAACATCCAGAAGTAAAGTTCGTCTCCCCTGTCGCGGGCAAAGTAACGCTCGTGGAGAGAGGCGACCGTCGTAAAGTTTTGAGCGTTCAAGTGGAGGCCGCTGCCGAACAGGCATACGTGGACTTCGGAAAGAAGGACGTGAAATCGCTGACGAGTGAGCAAGTGAAAGAGGCTCTCCTCGAAAGCGGTCTTTTCGGGTTCTTCATTCAGCGCCCTTATGCCGTCGTTGCAGATCCTAACGACACACCAAAGGGCATCTTTGTGTCTGCCATTGCAGATATGCCGCTCGCAGCTGACATCGACGTAGTAATGAAGGGCAATGAGGCTGATTTCCAGACGGGTATCTCCGCACTTGCCAAATTGGCCAAGGTATATCTTGGTGTGAAGCCTGGTAGTGCTTTGGCTAACACGAAAGATGCTGAGGTAACGGCATTCAGTGGTAAATGCCCTGCTGGCAACGTAGGTGTACAAATTAACCACGTCAATCCCATCAACAAGGGAGAAGTGGTGTGGACCATCGGTGCTGAAGAAGTCATCTTCATTGGCCGACTGTTCAACACAGGAAAGGTGAATCTCACCCGCACCATCGCTGTGGCAGGTTCTGAAATCAAGGAGCCTCAGTACAAGCAGGTGCTGATAGGTGCCAAGATTGGCGACATCGTAGCTGGCAATGTGAAGACTGAACAGAAGGTTCGCATCATCGACGGTAATCCGCTCACAGGCATGAAGACCAGCGAGAACGATTTCCTTCTTGCCCATTCCACCGAGGTTTCTGCCATTCCTGAAGGCGACGAGGCCAACGAACTCTTCGGTTGGATTGCTCCACGCCTCAAGAACTTCTCTGTCAGCCGTTCTTATTTCTCTTGGCTCATGCCAAAGAATAAGGAGTATGTGCTTGACGCTCGTGTGAAAGGCGGTCATCGTCACATGATTTTCAGTGGCGAATATGAATCCGTTTTCCCGATGGACATTTATCCAGAACAGCTCGTCAAGGCCATCATCGCAGGCGACATCGACCGCATGGAAGCACTCGGCATCTATGAGGTGGCTCCTGAGGACTTTGCTGTGGCTGAGTTTGTGGATAGCTCAAAAGTTGAACTTCAGCGCATTGTTCGAGAGGGTCTCGACATGCTGCGTAAAGAAAACGAATAAGCAATATGGGACTTAAGAAATTTCTTGACAATTTGAAGCCTACCTTCTCAGAAGGAGGTAAGTTCAGCGCTTTCGGCTCTCTCTTTGACGCAGCGGAGACTTTTTTCTTTGTGCCTAATGAGACAGCTAAGGTGCGTGGCGCTCAGATTCACGACGCCATCGACTCCAAGCGCTCCATTTTCTTTGTGGTGATCGCCCTGATTCCCGCCATCCTCTTCGGAATGTACAATATCGGTTATCAGCATGCTCTTGTGACAGGTGGTTGCACCCCTGACGCTTGTCCTTGTGCCGATGTGTGGGGCAATTTCCTTTATGGTCTTGCGGTAATGTTGCCTAAGATTATTGTAAGCTATGCTGTAGGTCTTGGCATCGAAATCGCTGTAGCTCAGTGGAAAAAGGAAGAAGTACACGAGGGTTTCTTCGTGACGGGTATCCTCATTCCACTTATTGTTCCTGTGAATTGCCCTCTCTGGATTCTTGCTCTTGCAACGGCATTCGCAGTCATCTTCGCAAAGGAAGTGTTTGGTGGTACTGGTATGAACATTTTCAACCCAGCCCTCGTCACTCGTGCCTTCCTCTTCTTCGCCTATCCATCTATGATGTCGGGCGATAAGGTGTGGGTGAACGGCAACTACATCGATTGTATCAATGGTGCTCCAGCTGTGGATGCTGTTTCGGCTGCTACCCCACTCGGTCAACTGGCTGCTGGTGAGGCTGTAACGGCTACTCCTATGCAGACGATTATCGGTACAATCCCCGGTTCCATCGGTGAAACTTCAGTCATCGCCATCCTGATTGGTGCTGTCATCCTCATCTGGGCGAACATCGCCAGCTGGAAGATTATGCTCTCCACGTTTGTAGGTGGTGCCTTGATGGCTTACCTGCTCCGTTACGATGGGGCACAAAACTTCGAGTGGTGGGAACAGCTCACCGTCGGCGGTTTCTGCTTTGGTGCTGTGTTCATGGCTACCGACCCTGTCACCAGCCCTCGCACAGAAGGTGGTAAGTGGATTTTCGGTTTCCTGATTGGTGCGATGGCCATCATCATCCGTGTGCTCAACCCTGGTTATCCAGAAGGTATGATGCTCGCCATCCTGCTGATGAACGTGTTTGCACCTCTGTTCGACTATTTCTTCGTACAGGCTAATATCAACAAGCGCGCTAAGCGTGCCAAAAAGTAAAGGAGGAAACAAGATATGGCAAAACTGAATACAAATGGCAATGCATATACCATTATTTATGCATCCGTGATGGTCATCATCGTAGCATTTCTCCTTGCTTTCGTCGCTTCGGCACTTAAGCCTACACAGGATGCAAATGTGGCTCTTGATACCAAGAAGCAGATTCTTGCTGCATTGAACATTCGCGACCTCTCGAATCCTGAGGCTGAGGCCAAGTACAACGAAGTCATCACCAATGGCGAACTCAACAGCCCCACCCTTACAGCTAACGTGGATGGTGAGGAGAAACTCATCGTTGCCGTGAAAGGTGCTGGTCTTTGGGGACCGCTTTGGGGATGGGTTTCCATCAACAAAGACGGTGAAACCGTGTATGGCACGTTCTTCAACCACGAATCTGAGACAGCTGGTCTGGGTGCCCGCATCAAGGAGCAGTGGTTCCAGGAAGCGTTCCAAGGCAAGAAAATTTATCAGGACGGAAAAGTTGCCCTTGGCGTATACAAGCAGGGTAAGGCTCCAGCCACACTCTCTACAGATAGCTACGTAGATGCTGTGACAGGTGCGACGCTGACGTCCAATGGTGTTAACGATATGATTCAAAAGTGCCTCTCTGATAATCAAGGCGCGATTGAAGCATTCAAAAATTAAAGGAGGACAAAGAATATGAGTTTATTTTCAAAAGAGAATGGCGAAGTTTTCATGGGTCCGCTCAACTTGAACAACCCTATCGCAGTTCAGGTCCTCGGCATTTGTTCGGCACTCGCTGTCACTTCACAGCTGAAGCCGGCCATTGTGATGGGACTCTCTGTGACCGTCATCACAGCATTCGCAAACGTGATTATTTCCTTGATTCGCAAGACCATTCCTAACCGCATCCGCATCATCGTACAGCTGGTAGTGGTGGCTGCTCTCGTAACCATTGTGAGCAATATCCTCAAAGCTTATGTTTATGATGTGAGCGTGCAACTCTCTGTGTATGTCGGATTGATCATCACCAACTGTATCCTCATGGGGCGTCTTGAGGCTTTCGCCATGCAGAACGGACCTTGGGAGAGTTTCCTCGATGGAATCGGCAATGGTCTCGGATATGCCATCGTACTCGTTATCGTTGGTTTCGTCCGTGAGATTCTTGGTTTCGGCACCTTGTTCGATTTCCAGATCATCCCTGACAGCGCTTACGTTGAAAACGGTGGTCTCTACATCAACAACGGTATGATGACTATGCCAGCTATGGCACTCATCATCGTTGCTTGTGTCATTTGGGCACACCGTGCTTACAATAAGGATATAACAGCATAAGTGTAACATACCTCAATAAAAACAGAAATTATGGAACATTTCATTAGTTTGTTCGTTCGCTCCATCTTTGTGGACAACATGATTTTCGCTTTCTTCTTGGGTATGTGCTCTTATCTTGCAGTATCCAAGACAGTAAAGACCTCATTCGGACTGGGTGTGGCAGTAACCTTTGTGCTCCTCATCACAGTGCCCGTTGACTATTTGCTCCAGACGAAAGTGCTCGCCAACGGTGCTTTGGCCGAAGGTGTTGATTTAACCTTCCTCGCATTCATCCTCTTCATTGCAGTCATCGCAGGTATGGTGCAACTCGTCGAGATGATTGTGGAGCGCTTCTCCCCTTCTCTCTATGCCGCACTCGGTATCTTCCTACCGCTGATTGCCGTGAACTGCGCCATCATGGGTGCATCGCTCTTCATGCAGCAGCGCATTCTCATGGATCCTGAGACTTCCACTCAGGCCATCTCTGGTGTGGGTGACTGCATTGCCTATGCACTCGGCTCAGGTATCGGCTGGACACTCGCCATCGTAGGTCTTGCCGCCATCCGCGAGAAGATGGCCTACTCCGATGTGCCAAAACCCCTGCAGGGTCTCGGCATCACCTTCATCACCGTTGGTCTCATGGCAATGGCATTCATGTGTTTCTCTGGTCTCAAACTCTAAAAAAGAAAGGACATAGCAATTATGGATATGACATTTATATTATATAGTATAGGAGTGTTTTTGGTGATTGTGCTTGTGCTCGTCATCATCCTCCTCGTTGCTAAGAAGTACCTTTCTCCCAGCGGTAATGTGACCATTACCATCAACGGAAAGGACAAGCTTGAAGTGGAACAAGGTTCAAGCCTGCTCTCCACACTTGCGGCTCACGACGTCTATCTTCCCTCTGCCTGTGGCGGTAAGGGCTCTTGCGGACAATGCAAGTGCCAGGTTGTTGCTGGTGGTGGCGAGATTCTCGATTCTGAAAAGGGACACTTCACTCGCAAGCAAATCAAGGCGGGCTACCGTCTTGGCTGTCAGTGCAAGGTGAAGGGTGACCTCCAAATCAAGGTGGACGACTCTGTGATGGGCGTGAAGGAATGGGAGTGCACCGTTATTGGCAACAAGAACGTGGCTACCTTCATCAAGGAATACAAGGTTGCTCTGCCTCCAGGCGAGCACATGGACTTCGAGCCAGGTTCCTACGCACAAATCAAGGTGCCTGCATTCTTTATCGACTACGACAAAGACTTCGACAAGAGTCTCATTGGCGACACTTATCTCCCAGCATGGGAGAAGTTCGGACTTTTCCCACTCAAGTGTGTCAACGAGACCCCAACCATCCGTGCTTACTCTATGGCGAACTACCCAGACGAGGGCGACATCATCACGCTCAACGTCCGTATCGCCACACCTCCATTCAAGCCAAAGGATCAAGGTCCAGGCTTCATGGATGTGAACCCAGGTATCGCATCGTCTTACATCTTCTCTCTCAAGCCAGGCGACAAGGTCATCATGTCAGGTCCTTACGGAGAGTTCCGTCCACAGTACGGCACTGGTCGTGAGATGATTTGGGTCGGCGGTGGTGCCGGTATGGCTCCGCTCCGTGCACAGATCATGCACATGCTCAAGGGCAATGGCATCGCTCCAGAAGACCGCAAGCGTCCGATGCACTACTTCTATGGTGCACGTGCCCTCGAGGAGATTCCATTCCTGGACGACTTCCTTGCTCTCGACAAGGAGTTTGAGAACTTCCACTTCCACCTTGCCCTCGACCGTCCAGATCCAAAGGCAGACGAGGCTGGCATCAAGTACACACCAGGCTTTGTGGCACCAGTGATGGGCGACACCTACCTGAAGCAACATGAGAACCCAGAAGATTGCGAATACTACCTCTGCGGCCCTCCAATGATGGCTAAGACTGTGCTCGACCTTCTCCACTCTCTCGGTGTGGAAGACGACATGATTCGCTTCGACAATTTCGGTGGCTAATCAATCCGAAAGCATCGGAATATCTTTCTGCAAGGCAGGGCAATCACATCATGGTGGTTGCCCTGCTTTCTTTGCTTTTCGTAGCATTTTATCGAAAAAAAAGAAAAAAGGGGGCTAAAATGAAAAAATGTTGCCGAACTTCATGATTGAGTGAGTTTTTTTTCGTACTTTTGCATGTTTTTGTGCGTAGGTCGTAGGGGAAAAGCCTGCAGACCTTCGTATGACGATGAATTTATAATCAATAAAAAACAATAAAAAAATGGCAGCATTACAAAAAATCAGAAGCAAGGGCGTGCTCCTTGTGACAGTCATCGCCGTGGCGTTGTTCCTTTTCGTCGCCGGCGACTTATTCCGAGGCCTTGAGAGCCTCTTTCAACAATCCAGTCAGCAGATAGGTGAAGTAGGTGGAAAGTCTGTTTCCATCCAAGATTACCAAAAAATGACTGATGATTTGCAGACCTACTATGAGATTGTTCAGCAGAAGAGTTCTTTCAGCGAGGAAGAGATGAATCGCATCAAGGACGAGGCATGGCAGACTTACATCCAGCAACAGCTCATTCAGGAGCAGTGTGAGGAGTTGGGGCTTGCTGTGAGCGATGAGGAAATCTCCGATGTTGTGAAGAGTGGTTACAGCCAGATGTTGCAGGTTCCCGTATTCATTAACCAGCAGACTGGTCGTTACGACTATTCAATCGTGAACAAATTCCTGACAGAGTACAAAAAACTGAAGGATGCTGGCACACAGGTTCCAGATGAGTATGAAAAGATTTACAAGTATTATCTTTTCGCACAGCGTCAGATTCGCGATCAGTTGCTCGCCCAGAAGTATCAGGTGTTGCTCTCTCAGAGCTTTCTCTCCAATCCTGTAGAGGCAAAATTGACCTTCGACAGCCGTGCGGATGAGTCAGACCTCTTGCTTGCCGCCATTCCAGCCTCTTCGGTGAAGGATGACGACGTACAAGTGACTGACGAGGAAATCAAAGCCAAGTATAACGAGGATAAGGAACAGTATAAGCAGTTTGTTGAAACACGCGACATCAAAGTGATTGATGTACAGGTGGTAGCCAGCGATGCCGACAAGAAGGCAGCTGAGGCTGAGATGAAAGATGCCGCAGACAAATTGGCCGCTGCCACAAACAATACAATTGCAGGCAATGTTGTCCGCCAGGCAACCTCTCTGATTCCTTATTCTGACGTGTACAAGACAAAGGATGCTTTCCCAAGCATGATCTCAGAAAATCTCGACTCTACAGCAGTGGGCAGTGTGAAGGCCGCTTCCTTCGACCCCATGACCAACACATATTATACTTATAAGCTGTTGGGCAAAACCACCATGGCAGACTCTGTTCTTTTCCGTCAGATTGGTGTCATTGGTAAAGACGAGGCCGATATTGCCAAAAAGGCAGACAGCATCATGACAGCACTGAAGGGCGGCGCTCAATTCAAGGACATCGCCAAGAAGTACAACCAGACAGGTGACTCTACATGGTTGGCCACTTCACAATTCCAGAATGCCACATTGGATGCAGACAACGCTCTTTTCATCAACACCATCTATGGCATGAGTGCAAACGAGTCGAAGTTGCTGAAGTTGGAGAATGGCGCCACAGTGGTTCTTCAAGTGATGAAGACCGCCAATCCTGTGACCAAGTACAATGTCGCTTCTATCGTCAAGGAGTTGAAGTTCTCTGATGAGACTTACAGCCAGGAGTACAACAAGTTCTCTTCTTTCATTGCATCCAACACTACCCTGGAACAAGTGGAAGCAAACGCAGCGAAGAACGGCTATACGGTTCGTCCTATTGATGATGTGACTGCAACCGCTCATGGCATCGCTAATATTCGTGCCACCCGTGATGCCCTGAAGTGGGTGTTCGACGAAGCCAAAGTAGGTGACCTTTCCCAGCTCTATGAATGCGGTAGCAATGACCACCTTCTCCTCGTGGCCCTCACAGGCATCAATCCTGAAGGTTACCGTTCGGCAGACAAACTGAAGGACGAACTGACTGAAGAAGTCAAGGCTGACAAGAAGATTCAGAAGATATTGGACTCTGCCAAGAATGTGAAGAGCATCGCAGATGCACAAAAAATGAAAGATGTCGTGGTTGACACCGTCAAGCATGTGTCATTCAGTGCTCCAACCTTCATTGCAGCAACGGGTGCCTCTGAGCCCATCATCAGTGCTGTGGCAGCCAAGACTGCCAAGGGTGCCTTTGCTGGTCCCGTGAAAGGAAAGAAGGGTGTTTACATGTTCCAGGTCATCGACAAGACCAAGACATCTGAGAAATTTGACGCCAAGAGTGAACAGGCATCTTTGGCTATGACGAATTTCCGTAACGCCTCAAGCGCCATCATCAACACCCTCTACCTGAAGGCAAATGTGAAAGACAAGCGTTACAAATTCTTCTAAACCACGATTTCCGCAGACATAATTTTTGTGTACGAGAATTACACATTATTATATATATAAGAGGGGGTTGGCAGCGATGTCAACCCCTCTTTTTGTTTTTTATTGCAAAAAAGTGCATTTTTTTTCAAAAAAATTTGGTGGGTATTCAAAAAACCGCTATTTTTGCAAAATAAAACGCATAGTATATGGTAAAATCATTACATAACACATTCAAAGTCCTTCTATTGATGATATGCTTGTCAATGCCCGCAGCCATGATGGCACAGGACATCCAGCAAAGTCAAGTGGAAATGGAGCAGAACCAGATCAACATCTCGGTGAGTGGTTCTTGTATCCGTGTGAAGAATGCTGATGGTCTTGTCATGGAGGTTTTCAACCTGACTGGTGAAAAGGTGTTCACCCAACGCATAGAGGGTGCATCAAAGGCTGTTGAACTTGGACAGATGCAACGTGGATACTATATTGTCAAGATTGGCAAGTTCACACGCAAAATCTATCTGCATTAAATGAGCAACACTTCTTCGGAAGTCCATGCAATCAATGTATAGAAGTGAAAGTTCAGCTTTCCCTCATAGGGTTCAAAGCGGCTTTCGCTTTTCTTTGTACTAAATATTAAACCTTTCCAATTCATTCGCATCAAAAGAGACGATAGGGTTTTCCCATGGCAAAGATTGATGAACAAGACATACTGAGGAGGATTCAAGACCCGACAACAAGGAGGCGAGCTTTCGAACAGATTGTCAATGTCTATTCGCGGCAACTCTATTGGCAGATACACTATCTGGTGCAGAACCACGACGACACAGACGATGTTCTGCAGAACACCTTCATCAAGGCCTGGAGAGGAATTGAGAACTTCAAGGGCGACTCAGCCGTTTTCACTTGGCTCTACAGAATAGCCTACAACGAATCGCTAACGTTCCTGAAACAACGCAAGCAGATGGCATCCATCGATGATGAGGACTTTGTGGAGCAGGCCAATTTTGTAGCAGACGAACACTTCGATGGTGATGAGACCCAAGAGATGCTGATGCAAGCCGTTTCTACCCTACCCGCCAAACAGCGCCAGGTCTTTTGCATGAAATACTTCGAAGACCGAAAGTACGAAGAAATCTCAGAAATCGTTGGCACCAGTGTCGGAGCGCTCAAAGCATCCTACCATATCGCAGTGGAAAAGATCACTAACTTTTTGAAATTAAAAGAATAAAAAATACGCAACAAATTAAACCATTCCAAAAACAATTAGTCATATCATCAACTAAAACATAAAGCATATGAGTACAAAGGATAACCGAATATTAAACACCAATGGGGGAAGATACCCATTCAAGGTGTCAGATGAATACTTCGATAATCTGACTGCTCGTATCATGGAACAGATCGACGCCGAAGAAACATCGACCGAAAGTTGCCTGAAAGCAGAACTGAAAGTCGCTGAAACCAAGACGTCAGAATCCGCTCCAGAAAAGAACACACAGTTTATCGGTATCAACAAGCATCGCCGTCGCAACTTGTGGATTAGCGCTATCTCGATAGCCGCATCGCTCGTCCTCATCGTGACCATTGCATTGAAGTTCATCCCCAAGCCCGCCACTTCGACTGAGCAGACTGAGGACATGGTGGCCGAATACACCTATGACAACTACAATGAAGATCTGATGACCTACACAATGGTCGACAATATGGACGTGTACTACTACTTGTCTGCCGACGACAACTTGGAGGAATAACATTCGTAAACACTCAACAAGAAGCTACAAAACAAGACACGTATGAAGAAGATCATCACATTCATGTTAGTGCTGTTGACCAGCATCTGCATCAGTGCCCAAAATCCAGGCAATGGTGGAAGGGCTCAGAATGGACGCAGAGAGTTCAGTCCTGAGCTATACATGAAAGCATTGAATGAATTTGTGGCACGAGAGGCAAAACTCACAGAAGCCGAATCTGCAAAGTTCTGCCCTCTCCTCAATGAGATGTTTGCCAAACAACATCAAATCATGGGGCAACAAAGGGAACTCATGATGAAGAGCTGGAAGAATGTCAACCATAACGAGGATGAGTATGAGAATATTGTCACCAAATTGGCAGCACTCGAAGTGGAAAGCAAAAAGGTTGAGCAGACTTATTACAAGAAATTCCACACGGTATTGTCCTGGAAAAAGATTTTTGCAGTCCGCATTGCTCTGCAACGTTTCCAAGTGGAAGCCCTAAACCGCTTCCAGCCCGGTCAAGGGAGAGGCAACAATATGAACAGGAGCTTCAACAATCAGCAACCCAACAGAAATTTCAACAACAATCAGCAACGTTGGAATAATGGCTGGAACAACAACAATAACAACAACCGGAAATAAAAGAATTAAGCACTTATTTGGAACATAAAAAGATAAAATGAAGGGAGATACCAGCAATCTGGTGTCTCCTTTTTGTTTGAATATGCGCTTTTTTAGAATATTTAGAAGTAATAATTTGACCATAAACTGTAAAAGCATTAACTTTGCAAACAAAACTGATAAAAAATAGAAAATATGAAGAAAATTATCATTGCCCTCTTCGCCGTGGCACTTCCTTTTGTGATGCAGGCTCAGAGTGAAGGTCTTTTCGGTCGCAAGACTCCAAAGGGAGCAAAAGCCGACCTGTCGGCATACGCCGCCAAAGGCGCCGTGCCAGAAGAAAATGGAAAAGTAGTGTTCAAGGACGTCATCATGGCCTCTGGTCAGACCAAGAGTGACATTTTCACCAAAGTGGCCCAATGGGCAAGTCTGCGCTATGAGCCAAACAGCGCCATGGGCGTTTACACCGATGCCAACTTTTTCAAGAACCTTGAGTATGCCAAAGTCAAGACGGCCGACAAGCAGAACGGCACCATCCAATGCCAAGGCGCAGAAGAGATGGTTTTCTCCTCAAAGCCATTGGCCAAGAACTACACCCAAGCCTTCTATCTGCTCGACTTGAAAGTGGAAGACGGTAAGGTGGAGTTCAATCTTCACACCATTTCCTACAATGTGGACATGGGCGAAGGAAAGTTTACACGTGTTAACGCTGAAGAGTGGATCACAGACAAGGAAAGTCTGAACAAGAAAGGCCAGCTGATGCGTATTCCTCGCAACTACAGAGTCAAGACCATCGATTTGGTGACCGAACTGAAGAAAGAGATTTCAGAGGCCATCAACCAATAATTGCTGAGAGGAAAAAACATTAGCCAATAACCCATGAATCAAGAAGACGTAGATAAAATCATAGCCGAAGCCGTCGCTGAAAGCAAGGCAGAGAGCAAGAAGAGATGGCACAAGGGCAAAGGCAAGTCATCCCAAGTTGAGACCGCGCGCAAAGTGCTCAACTGGACATTCATGCTGGGCTTTGTCGTCGCCATCATCATCTATTTTGCCCTACCCGACCAGCGGATCCTTTTCTTCAGCGTCGGCTTCGGTGCTGTTGCGCTCAAACTCGTCGAATTCTATTTGCGGTTCATGTTCTAATCAAGCACCCAGACACTTTGGATAAAAAGTATTTACTTCCACTTCTTTTCCTATTCCTCTTCGTTTACCGGAGTTCGGCACAGCGCATCGTGACAGAGTTGGAGACCAACACCGACCTGTCGATGGATTCGCGTCCAGACTCTGCATCAACCAAGACCAAGAAGGTGGTGCCGAACGATGTGCGTGCCTGGACGGTGGATGAGAAATACGGCAACATGACCGAAACCCATGTGGACACCCTCCACCATCTGTTCATGAACACTGACCTGCCCGAAGGCATCGAGGGACACTACAACTCATTGGGCAATGTGGGTTCTCCACGCATGTCGCGCATCTTCATGGAGCGTCCCATCATTCCCGACTTCATGTTCGTCATGCCCTTCGACATGTTCTATGTCGATACGGAGCATTTCCGATTCTACAACACGAAGTCCCCATTCATGAACATCGCCTACAACTGGAACGGTTCCAAAAACACTGGTTCCGACCATGTGAAGGCGACCTTCACCAACAATGTGGGAAAGAAGTTCAACTTCGGTGCCATCTTCGACTACATCTATGGACGTGGATATTACGATTCCATGTCCACCTCCTTCATGAATGCCTCGGCATGGGCATCCTACATCGACGACAAATACAACTTCCACTTCTACTACCAGCACAACTTCATGAAGAATGCCGAGAACGGAGGCATCACCGACGAGAGCTACATCACCAACCCGGAAGGAATGGCCCGACAGTTCACGTCCAACGACATACCCACCTACCTGACCAACACGTGGAACCGTCAAGAGCACGACCTCGTCTTCTTCAACCATCACTACAACATCGGCTTCTATCAGGACGAGGACATCGATTCCGTCACCACGAAAGAGGTGTTCGTGCCCGTCAGCAAGATTTTCCACACGTTCAAGTTGCAAAACATGATGCGCAACAACCGCGCCTACAAAGAGACAGAGAACTACCACTCCTACACCTATCTGCCAGGCGACTCCACCCAAGACCGCACCAAATACCTCTACGTGAAGAACCTGTTGGGCATTTCTCTCTGCGAAGGTTTCAACAAATGGGCCGTGTTTGGTCTGAACATGTATGCCGGCTACGAATACAGCAGGTTCATGCTCCCCGACTCCACCCAATATGGAGGCTACTACACCAACACGACAGGACAGATTGGCAAGCAATACTTCAAGGAGAACAACATCTTGGTGGGTGGGCAGATCATCCGCACCCAAGGCACAGCCGTACACTACAACCTCGATGCCGAATTTGTGGTGGCAGGTGAGAAGATCGGCCAATTCGATGTCAAAGGCCGTGCAGAAGTCAACATCCCCGTGTTGGGCGACACAGCACAAGTGGCCTTGAACGCCTACGTCAAGAACCTGCACCCCAGCTTCTATTTCCGACACTATCACGGTAAGCATGCTTGGTGGGACAAAGATTTCGACAAGGAATTTCGCCAGCGCGTCGAAGGTGTGATTGACATTCCCCACACCAAGACCACCCTCACCGTTGGCGTGGAAAACATCAAGAACTTCTGCTACTTCCAGAACACAGGCATCGCGATGAACACCGACTCCGACGATCCCGTCATCAGCAACAACGTCTCCCCCATGCAATGTAGTGACAACATCCAGATTATCAGCGCCAATCTGCGTCAGAACTTCGCATTAGGAATTCTCCATTGGGACAACGACGTGACCTATCAGACGTGCAGCCACACCGATGTGTTGCCCCTGCCCAAAGTGTCGCTCTACACCAACCTCTATCTGCGCTTCAAGATAGCCAAAGTGCTGAAGACCGAGTTTGGTGCCGACATGAAATACTTCACCGAATACGAAGCCCCCGACTATTCCCCCGTGGTGGGCATGTTCATGAACCAGAACCAACTGAAAAAGACGAAGATAGGCAACTATCCTCTCATCTCCGTCTATGCCAATTTCGACTTGAAACGTACACGCTTCTACATCATGTACCACCACGCCAACCAGTCAGACGGTCGCTACTTCTGGGCACCCGGCTACCCCATGAACCCCTCCAGCATCCGCTTCGGCCTCAGCTGGAACTTCTACGATTGACGCACAATTATTATGAAAAGATTCACCCTACTCTGCATGCTCTGTCTGCCAATGATCACAATGGCACAGCAACAATACGTCCTCCCCACCGCTGAACCGTCGGCAGAAGAAAAGGACAAGGCCTTGATTGAGGTCTATCTGCCGAAAAAGGAAACGGCCACAGGGTGTGCCGTCGTGCTCTGTCCTGGTGGAGCCATGAGGTGGCTGTCGTGGGAGAGCGACGTGGTGAAGATGGCCTCGTTCCTGAACGAGCATGGCATTGCCGCCATCGGACTGCGCTACCATCTGAACAAGGCTCCGATGCCACAGGGCATGCAG
The DNA here is from genome assembly GCA_905234125.1 of uncultured Bacteroidaceae bacterium. Classification (GTDB taxonomy): domain Bacteria; phylum Bacteroidota; class Bacteroidia; order Bacteroidales; family Bacteroidaceae; genus Minthosoma. The sequence goes on from CAJOGQ010000022.1 coordinate 33,237, forward strand.
ATGCCACCAATGGTGGATGTGACACATCCGGAAGCATTTCCTCAAGCTGACGCCAATCCGATGCACACAACTGATGGCGATTCCATCATTCGTCTCGCTGCGCTGGATGCCAAGGCAGCCATCCGCATGGTGAGGGAAAAAGCCGACGAGTGGAACATCAGCAAGGAGAAGATAGGTTTCCTGGGCTTCTCAGCCGGTGGCGGTGTAGCCATCGCCGCCACGATGTCAGCCGACAGCATGGAGCATCCCAACTTCCTCTGCACCAACTTCGGTCCCTCGCTGATGCCTGTCACCGTCCCCAAAGATGCACCTCCCCTGCTCATCATGACCCGTGCCGACCATCCTAATGTGGCCGCAGGTCTTGTCGCCCTGTTCATGGAATGGAAGAAAGCCGGAGCCAATGCCGAACTGCACATGTATGGTGACGGAAAAGGTCCCTACGAACTGATGTCCCAGACTGGCGAGACAACAACCGAGACATGGAGCATCCAGCTGATTCAATGGCTGAGAGCTAAGGGATTCATCAGATCCAACGCAATACGCTTCTCTTCTTCACTTAGAGTTCCAATCATGTGATTAACCTTTTCTGCTAAATCACTTGTATTTGGATCACGAGTCATATTGGCGAGCAATGCCTTACCATTGTCTGTAAGATAATATCTTTGTTTGGGGCTTGTCGGCTTATCTGGCATGACCATACCAACAAATTGCTCTTCTATCAGAGGACCTACATATTTAGCTTTGAACTTCGTTGTGTTAGACCATCGATACAATTCTTTAAGTTCGACCATGGATTTTGGTTCCTGAAGGGCTATGAATAATTTTTCAACTTCATCCCAGCTTAGTCCCAGCTTAGTCCCAGCTTGATCCCAACTTAGTCCCAGCTTAATCCCATGTTGTTCACTCTGTTGATTTGATGGCTCATACTCCATTGAGTATATGATTGTCATAAACTGAGTGGCTGTAGATTTGAATACAGGTTTGCGATCCTCTTTGTATGTCTTTAAATTCTTGGTTTCATTGCAAATTTTCTTCAATCCACTACCCCGCTTCTCCATATAGTCCAATTGTGCCATAACATCAGCAAGAATAGGATTTCTTCTCTCTGAGGAAATGTCATCAAGTTGCAAGTCTTGCACATTTTGACCGCTATACATACCTCCTGGGGTAGTTCTTGAATGAATAGTTTGCCAAAGAAAAATAGTGGAAGCTTTGAGGGAAGAATATAGTGTCCATTTTCGGACACTCACTGTCCAGAAATGGACACCTTTTATGGTTGTCATCACTGAAAATCAACACATTGCAGAGCTGGCACGCTTTTTGTTGTAATAGGAAGGCAAATTTTAATCAAAATGGAAATGATGAAGAGAAAATGGATTTGGATCGTGATGTGCCTCTTTCCGATGGTGGGACATGCTGAGGTAGATACACTCCGACTGACGTTGGAAGATTGCATCGTGATGGCACGTCGGCAGAGTGTGGATGCGGCTGTCGCATTGGGCGAGTTGAAGTCTGCCTATTGGGAGTGGCGAAGCTACAAGGCGGATTTGTTGCCAGAGGTGTCGTTGTCAGCCAATGTGCCGACGTACAACAAGCGGTACAGCACCTATCAGCGAGAGGATGGTACACATTCGTATGTACGAAACGACTTTATGGAAGTGGATGGGTCGCTTTATGTGAGTCAGAAGATTTGGCCGACGGGTGGTACGTTGTCGGTAGAGTCATCGTTGGATTGGTTGCGGCAGATGAGTGGTGATACGAGTGGAGACAAGAACCAATTCATGAGCATGCCCATTGCGTTGACGTTGAGTCAACCCCTCTTTGGTGTGAACAGCGTGAAGTGGAACCGGCGCATCGAACCCCTTCGCTATCGGGAGGCAAAGGCATCGTTCCTTGCAGAGACGGAGCAGGTGGCGATGCGTGCCATCAGCCTGTTCTTCAACCTCCTGTTGGCGAATGAGAATGTATATATCGCTGAGCAGAACCTACAGAATGCAGAGAAACTGTATGAGGTGGCGAAGGCGAAACGTGAGATGGGCACTATCAGCCAGAACGATGTTTTGCAGATGCGGCTCAACATGCTGAATGCCCAGTCGTCACTGACCTCTACAGAGAGTAGTCGCAAGGCAAGAATGTTTGAACTGAAAGCCTTTCTTGATGTGGAGGAAGACATCCTGCCTATTGTACCCGAAAAGATACCCAAAGTGACGTTGGTCTATCAAGATGTGCTCAACCACGCTCTGGAAAACAACGCCTTTGCCACGACGATGCGTCGCCGCCAACTCGAAGCCGACTATTCAGTGGCCTACGCGAAGGGCAATCAGCGGAGTGTCACCCTCTATGCACAGGTGGGTTATACAGGCACAGCCTCACGAATGAATGAAGCTTATCGTGACTTGCTGAGCAAGGAAGTGGTGCAGGTGGGTGTGTCCTTGCCCTTGCTCGATTGGGGCAAACGTCGAGGACAGGTGAAAGTGGCAGAGAGCAACCGTGAGATTGTGCGCAACCAAGTGCGGCAGCAGTCACAGGAGTTTAACCAGAACCTCTTTGTGCTGACCGAGCAGTTCAACCACCAGCGCCAGCAGCTCCGCATTGCTGAGGAAGCCGACACCATCGCCCAACGGCGCTACCACACCAATGTGGAGACCTTCAAGATAGGCAGCATCTCCACCCTCGAACTCTCCGATGCACAGACAGCCAAAGACGAGGCACGCCAGAATCGGCTTGCCCAGCTCTTCAACTATTGGTACTATTATTATCAGTTGCGTTCCATCACCCTATGGGACTTCGAACGGAACCAAAACATCAACGTGGACTTTGACAAAATTGTAAGATGAAAACAGACAATCAGACGATGGACAGAGCCATTCCTGTCAGTGTGCAACGCAAAAGAAGAATGGTGAGAATAGGTAAGTATGCCCTCATCGTGGCAGTAGTCTTGGGTGTGGCGATATGGCTGGGCGTACTGATGATGGCCTCAGTCGATAAGAAGAGCCTGATCACTTCGCAGGTGGACAGGGGCACGATTGATGTGAGTGTGACTGCTACAGGCAAGGTTGTTCCTGCCTTCGAGGAAGTCATCATCTCCCCCATCAGCGCACAAATCCTTGAAGTCTATGCTCATAGTGGCGATACCGTCGATGTGGGTACACCGCTCTTGCGGCTCGACCTCCAGTCAGCACAGACCGACTATTCCAAAGCCCTCGACGAACGGGAGATCCGTCATCAGCAACAGGTGCAACTTTCCACCAGCATCGCCACCCAACTGAGTGACCGACGTATGCAGATAGAAGTGGAGGAGATGAAGCTGGGACAATTGGAGGCACAGCTCCGCAATGAGCAATACCTCGACAGTCTTGGTTCAGGCACCAAAGACCGTGTGCGCCAAGCTGAAACCACCCTACGCACGGCACAATTACAGCTTCAGCAACTCAAACAGCAGTATGAGAACGAAGTGCGTGTGCGCCAAGCCGACCTGCGAATGCAGCAACTCCAGAACGGTATCTTCGAGAAGGGACTCTCTGAGACCCGCCGTACCCTCGATGGCGCCAATATCCGTTCGCCACGCAAGGCAACCCTCACCTACATCTGTTCTGAAATTGGCAGCATCGTCGGGGCAGGCTCCAAAGTGGCTGTGATCAGCGACCTCTCTCACTTCAAGGTGGATTGTGACATTGCCGACTCCTACTCCGACCGTGTGG
>CAJOGQ010000023.1 GCA_905234125.1 uncultured Bacteroidaceae bacterium
CATCGGAGAATTGGCTCACTGCGATAAGGAGGTGCCACTAAATAGCAATAAGGTGTATCTGCGCATCACCTCAGATGCGGCCTATTACTACATGCAAGTATCTGATGACGGCAAGAGCTTTCAGACACTGGGCAAGATGGATTTCCGCTATGTCAGTACAGAGGTGATTGGAGGATTCACCGGTGTCATGCTTGGTGTATTTGCCCAATGCACTTCTCCTGACAACATGTATGCCGATTTTGATTGGTTTGAATACAAAACAAAAGAATAACATGATTTTTAGTCATAATTGAACCAAAGTAACAAGCGGATAGTTTCTAGTAAAGAAACGGGTGGTTTCCTTACGAGAAAAGGATAGTTTCCTTACGAGAAACTGGTGGTTTGTTTACTATCATCAAATAGTGTTCAAATACACGTTCATTAATTCAAATCATCGAATTAATTAACTCGATTGATGAAATGAATTAAAAAAACATGGAGCCACCCCATTCACGTTAGAAATGGAGTCTACGGACTCTATGGACTTTAAGGAGGAGCTGCGGTGTGCCGCAACATTTTTTCGACAATGGATTGGATGGGAGAGGTTTGCTAAACAGGACAAAAAAATGCGCTGTTCAAAATGAACATCGCATTTTTATAGTTTTGTAGCAACTATGCAATCTGAGAAAATCGAATGGATTCGTTTATTACTTCAAAGAGTAAGCGTATGGATCCTTCTCGTCCCCAGTCTCAACGGCGTTAACTTTGTCCTCGCGGAGCAACCAACCAAGACCAAGGCTGAAATCCTTCTCGGCCAACTTAGTAGTCTTCTTAATCTGCTTGAAAGTCTGTGCAGACTCAGCACTTGCAAGCGCATTCCAAATGAGACCTGCAATGTTTCCTGCTTTTTCCTGTAACATAATCTTACCTTAACTTAAATTGTTAAACTTTTTCTTATTGGGTCGGGGAACTAAAAACAATCTTTTCCCAAATCCGATACAAAGGTACGCCTTTTTGTTAATAAAGCAAAACATTTGCAAGAAAAAGTGAAGAAAAAAGCACTAAAATAGAGGAATTTTCGCAAAATGGGCTGTTTGGAGGTCAAATTGACTGTGTGCGCACACAGTCTGGCTATTCGTAATCATTTTTGGTAAAATGATACTCTGCAATCTTATCTCCAGTCTCTGCATCATGATAAACATAATGGAAGTTCACGCCAGCCTCTTTATGCTTGGCCAAAATGACTGAATTGCGAATGACCTTCAAATCCATGTCACCCAATTCACCCAGCCTGTTCATCAATTCTGCACGTGCTTCATCTGTCAGCACCAAACTATAATACGAGTGCAAGGTACCCACTTCACCATCTGCGCCTTTCTCAAACACGATGCTGTCTAAACGAGTGAACTCATCCATCTGCTGAGGACAATGCTTCTCCGTATATTCTTTGGCATCGCGTACAAAGAAATCATCTTTCTTCTCCTGACAGGAAAACAAAGAAACAGCTACAAGAGAGAATAATAATAAAGATTTGCGCACGTACATATTATATAATAAGAAAGTTCTTACTTGCCCAACACCTGCCTGAGAGCCGTTGCCAACTGATCAGGACAGCTCGTGGGTTTCATGCCACATCGGATACCATCCAGCTTGCGGATGACATCCTCCACCTTCATGCCACGCACCAACTGGGAGATGCCTGTGGTATTGCCTGGGCATCCGCCAATGAACTGGACGGAGTTGATGACGCCAGTAGCATCATCAACATCCAGTTCTATTGCTTTTGAGCATGTGCCCGTCGTTTCGTAAACAGTCTTCATCTTTCTATTGACAATTTATCGATTTACAATTTACCATTGATTGGACGATTTGAAGACCGTCCGAATGGCAAATTGTACATGGTCAAATTGTACATCATTTCATGTTGGTATAGACGTTCTGCACATCATCGAACTCTTCCAGACGTTCCACCATCTTCTCGATTGTTTCGCGCTGTTCGTCTGTCACCTCTTTCAGATCGTTAGGAACGTAGGTGAACTCAGCACCCGTGATTTCGTAACCATTGTCCTCGAGGTACTTCTGGATCTGAGCGAACGACTTGGGATCGCCATAGATGGTGATGGTCGTCTCGTCATTCTCTTCGTCGTACTCCTCATCATATTCGTCGTTCACACCAAATTCGATGGCCTCCAAGATGAACTCGTCCATGTCCATATCTGCCTTCTTCTTGAAGGTGAACTGGCTGTAGTGGTCAAAGAGGAAAGAAAGGGAACCAGTCGTACCCATGTTGCCGCTGAACTTGTTGAACACAGAACGGACATCTGCCACAGTACGGGTCGTGTTGTCAGTCAGGGTGTCCACAAACACAGCCACGCCATGAGGGCCATATCCTTCGTAAGTCACGCTCTTCCAAGCCGACTTGTCCTTACCAATGGCATTCTTGATGGCACGATCGATGTTGTCCTTCGGCATGTTCTCATGACGGCAGGTTGCAATCACAGCACGAAGATGTGCGTTGTTGTCTGGGTCTGGACCACCTTCAGCCACAGCGATAGCCAATTGCTTGCCCAGGCGTGTGAAGGTCTTTGCCATGTTACCCCATCTCTTCAGTTTTCTCGCTTTACGGAATTCAAATGCTCTTCCCATAATCTTATTTACTATTTGACAATTTACTATTTACAATTTATTTTTTATTTGCCTCTGACAACGGCTCCCGTTGCCTTGCAGATGCTTTGCTCAATCTTGCTCATGATGGCTTCGATGGCCTTGTCGTTGAGCGTCTTCTCCTCACTCTGGAGGGTGAAGTTCACAGCATACGACTTCTTGCCTGCTTCCAGATTCTTGCCTTCATATACGTCGAAGAGCTTCACCTCCTTCAGCAGTTTCTTCTCTGCCTGATAAGCCGCAGCCTCAATCTGGGCGAACTTAACACCCTCATCCACGAGCAATGCCAAGTCACGACTCACAGCTGGGAACTTCGACAAATCATAGTAAGTGACAGTCACCTTTTTAATGAGTTTCATGAGGTTCGTCCAGTTGATGTCAGCAAAGTACACAGGTGCTTCCACATCCAGTTTCTTCGCCATCTTCTTGGTCACGATGCCAAACTCTGCAATCTTCTTGCCACCACGCTGCGAGATGGTTGTGGCAATCGAGAAGACGTCGTTCTTCTCCTCGCCAAACACAAGGGCACCAAATGGCACACCCAGACGCTTGAAGATGTTCAGCACGTAAGCCTTCATCTCATACACAGAACTGTCTTCATCTGCATGTGCCCAGTTGCCGTTCACACGCTTACCAGTCAGCCACAAGCCCAAGTGATAGTCTTCGCTGTAAGCCGCCAAAATCTTCTTCGACGACTCAGCGCTGGCCTTCAGGGTCTCACCGTTCTCATCCACCTTCTCCTGATTCTTCTCAGGGGCGAAGTAGTAGCAGTTGCCAAACTCGAAGAACTTCAAGTCAGGCATACGACGATTGGCATTGCGAGCGATGGATTCCAATCCACCAAAGAGCAATGTCTGACGCAACACAGCCAAATCCTGACTCAGCGGGTTCATCAGCTTCACGCAGTTCTCCAACTTATACGTCTCACCCTCCTCGTAGTACGAAACCTTCGTGAGCGAGTTGTTCAGGATTTCGTTGAATCCACAGCCCACCAACTGTTCAGCCACATGGTTCTGCAGTTTGTTGCTCTTGTCCAGTTCGCCCTTCGTGGTGAGCGACGAACGCACCTGCGAAGGAATCTCGATATTGTTGTAGCCATAGATGCGCAGAATCTCCTCCACCACATCGCAAGGCTTCTTCACGTCCACACGGAAAGCAGGAGCCTTCACCTGCATCATCTTCTCATCGCTCTTCAGAATCTCAAAGCCGAGGTTCATCAAGATGTCCTGCTGAGTCTTCACAGGCAGTTCCTTGCCGATGAGGTCAGCCACATACTGATAATCCACATCGATAATGGCATCCTGTGGCAGGGTGTCGTTCTTCACATCCACAATCTCCATGCTGATTTCGCCACCAGCCAACTCCTGTGCCAACATCGCAGCACGCTTAATGGCGTAAATCTGACCAGCAGGGTCGATGCCTCTCTCGAAACGGAAGCTGGCATCAGTCTGCAATCCATGACGACGGGCACTCTTGCGAATCCATGTTGGGTGGAAGTAAGCACTCTCGAAGAGCACGTTCTTCGTGGTCTCATACGTACCACTACCCTTTCCGCCAAACACACCAGCGATACACATAGGCTCCTCCACATTACAGATGGCCAAGTCCCTGTCAGAGAGTTTATGCTCTTCACCATCGAGGGTGACAAACGGAGTCCCTTCTGGCATCGTCTTCACAACCACCTTGTTGCCCTTCACCATATCGGCATCGAAGCAATGCAGAGGCTGTCCGTAAGCCATCATGATGTAGTTGGTGATATCGACGATGTTGTTGATAGGACGCTGGCCAATGGCTGCCAATCTGTCCTTCAACCACTTGGGGCTTTCCTTCACCTCGCAGTTCTTCACCGATACAGCACAGTAGCGTGGGCAAGCCTCCTCAGCCTCCACCACCACGTCAATCTTCAAGTCGTTGTTCTGCACCTTGAAATCATCCACAGAAGGACGATGCAACGAAGTCTCATATCCGTTCTGCTTCAAGTAGGCATAGAAATCACGCGCCACACCCCAATGAGAACAAGCATCAGAGTGGTTGGGGGTGATGTCCACCTCAATCACATAGTCGCTCTCCAAGCCGTAGTACTCAGCAGCAGGTGTACCCACCACAGCATCCTCTGGCAACACGATGATGCCATCGTGGCTCGTGCCGATGCCAATCTCGTCCTCAGCACAAATCATGCCGTTCGACTCGATGCCACGCAACTTGCTCTTCTTGATGACAAACTCCTGATCACCATCATAGAGTTTGCAACCCAACTGAGCCACAATCACCTTCTGACCCTGAGCCACATTGGGGGCGCCACAGACAATCTGCTCCACCACGCCATTGCCCTCATCCACCGTCGTCACGTGCATGTGGTCACTATTCGGATGAGGTTCGCAAGTCAGCACCTGACCGACCACCAAGCCAGCCAAACCGCCCTTGATGCTCTGCACCTCTTCCACAGCCTCGACCTCCAGTCCCATGCTGGTGAGCGCCTTGCCCACTTCCTCGGCTGTCATGTCGAAGTCAACGTATTCCTTCAACCATTTGTATGAAACATTCATATCGTAAATTTTTAGAATTTAATCCTTTTACCAAACACGTTGGTATGCGTGCACATACGCACACGCACACAAAAACGCTGCAAAGGTACGAACTATTTTCGAATTCCACAAGTTTGTGTCCCACAAATTTGCAAAAACAAAAAAATAACCGATTAACCTGTGGGCGGGAGGCCTTACTCATTTCTTTGATTTATCAAATTCACCACGACCTTCACCATCACATCCTTCTCCTCTGTTCTACTTTCAGCAATCATTAAGGTGAGGGCAACAAGTGTGTTGTCTGCCAGACGCTTCGAACCGTCTTCGCGATAGAGAATACCGTTGTTGTTGAGGAACCATAAGAAGAGAGTTGCGGCAATTCGTTTGTTGGCTTCGCCTTCCTCCTTCGCACCTCAGCAATTCAATCGAGCTTGATTGCACTCGGTTTGTCGTCGGTTGCCCATCGCTGAAGGAGTGGTTCTTCGTCACAAGATAGAGCAACATGGCGGCCTTCTCCTCTACACTGGGATAGAGTTCCTCGCCTCCAAATGTCTGATATATCTGGCCAATACTGCTTTTGAACGAATCATCCTTCTCATTGCCCAAAAGCACAGAACCACCAAACTTCTCCCGCAAACCATTAATAGCCTCCATAGCATTCTCGTAGGTAGCATGGAATGGCTCTTCCTTTGTCGTCTTGTCTATAGTCAGTCGCTCGTAATCATAGTTGTCGAGCGTGTCGAGGGCGAAGGTGTAATTCGTAACCACTTCGAAGAGGGCATTGGTCTCGTCGTTCGACAGCAGAGGCTGACTTTGAATGGTTCTGCCAATCATGCCTACCAGTTGGCGCAACTCGCCAATCTGTTCCTTGCGGATTCGCTCGTTGACGGCATAGCCTTTAACGAGGTCGTCTTTGATGATATTTCGTGCCCAAATACGGAAAGCAGTACCACGTTTGCTTTTTACGCGATAGCCAACGGAGATGATGACGTCAAGGTTGTAAAATGGCACAGGCTTTTTGATTCCATTAACGTGTAAAAAATGCACGTTATTATCTTTCTCCAACTCCCCCTCCTTAAATACATTAATAATGTGGCGACGGATGTTTGAGTCTTCCCTTTCAAAAAGAAGGGCCATCTGGTTAGTATTTAGCCATACCGTCTCGTTCTCAAGACGAACGTCAATTTGCGTCTGTCCGTCTTCAGTCTGATAAATTACTATTTTGTCTTCTTTCATACTGCTCTTTTATTTTTGCAAATATACATCTTTTTCATTGATATAATATACAAAAAAGGGTAATGTTACATCCTTTTTTACAATATTTCTCTGGCTATCCAAGCACATGCCTCTGCATCGGCGAGGGCATGATGGTGGTTCTCCAAGCAGTAGCCACAGGCTTGGGCAACCGTTTGCAGTTGGTGGTTCGCCAGGTGAGGCAGGACTCGACGAGAGACACAAAGGGTGTCGTAGAACTCATAATCAGGGTAGTCCATCTGATAGACACGGAAGACGGCTTTCAGACATCCCTCATCGAAGGGTTTGTTGTGGGCCACAAGGGGAAGACCTTCAATCAGAGGTTCGATCTGTGCCCACACATCTGGGAAGACGGGCGCATCGTCTGTGTCTTCACAGCACAGTCCATGCACCTGCGAACACCAATAGTTGTAATAGTTCGGCTCTGGCTGGATAAGCGAGTAGAACGAATCCACAATCTCGCCATCACGCACAATCACGATGCCTACAGAGCATACGGATGAACGCTCATTATTGGCCGTTTCAAAGTCAATTGCTGCAAAATCCTTCATTTTTATATATTATTACCAACTTCTAAGCCAGCTTTCTGTGTCAATTTTTATAGAGTCATCTTGCATGTCATCAAAGGAATATAGTTTAAAACCTAATCGTCCCATTTCCTGCTCATCGTATGTGGCGGAAAAGTTTGCTTCATGTCTTTCCATGCAGGTTATGACAGCGAAGTGAAGATGAAAAAACGATCTGTTTGCATAATGTTTTTCAAACTTTTTCTTATAAACTTCCAGCTGGCTCCTATACGCCCCATCTGTATCTATTGAAAGGTGTATGGGAGAGTAGTATTTATTCTCAATGAGAACAGAATGCCATTCTTCATTGCCATTGTCTACAAGCTTTGCTTCTACCCAAAGGTCTATTTTTTGTGACTGTTTCCAAACATTGACATTCTCTACGATGATATTGGCGCGATTATTTTTTTCGATAAGCTTAAATAGCATATATCGACAATAGTCATGTAGTGTTGGTTTAATGTCTTTGTATTTCGTCTCGCTCCATCTCAAACACCATGAAAGAACATAGTCCATTACAGCCTCTGCATGTCCATCAACCTCCGATGAGTCTTTCATCAGTCTGGGAGTCCTACATTCATTTTGTTTTTCTTTATCCATTTCTTTGCGCATTACATGAACATTTTCTATAATAACATTGTCAAAATATCTGCATGAGTTGAACACAAAGCATTGACATCAAAATATTAAAGCCAAAGCAATATGCAAAATACCTATTGAAAACATATCCCCATCTAAGTCTCACCAAACGGGAACTACTGTTCCTGTAGTGATCACTTCTTGACAACAGGTCATCAAAATGGTTGTTGGCATATATAGCCGGATTTATAGATAAAATAGCGACTACAATCCAAATAATTGTAAACAATCCTGTATGTTCTGCAAATCCGTATCGATAGTATACAAACATTGAACCAAGCCAACATATGAATGTCGTCGGAACGTAATCAATTTTGCTTATTGCGAAAATGATAATTGTTGCCATTAAAGAAATAAAAAGGCTTCTATCTAATGGACCACACCTCATAAGGTAGCTGCCAAGACCTTCTTCACTGGTTGTCTCCGCCACATTCAATTCAAATCCAAGACTTATATCTAAGAATAGGAATCCAATGATTAGTATTAATAATAATATACCAAACCAAATCTCAAAATAGAGTATTGATAACGTTTTAATTTTTTCCATGTCAATATTACATATATTTGTTCCACATTCTTTTTATCTTACAAGCAATCTCTTTGCGAAGCCATTCAGGTTCAAGCACTTCCACATCCTCACCATTCCAGAGCAGTTCCTGCTGGAAGTCATACGTGGGACGAAGACGATAGGTGAAAATGCTGTATTCCTCATTGCGTTCCCTTTCTTTCTGCGACCCGTGCAGTTTGAGGTCACGGATATAGTTGGCCTGACCAGCCGACACCTTCAGCTTCACACGCTGAACCTCTATGCTTGAGTCAGAAATGATGCCAAAACAACCTTCAAAATACGCCTCTGCATCCCAGCCCTTGGGCATTTTGAACGTCTCTTCCTTCCGCTGCAGCCCCTGGATACGGTCGAGCGCATAAATCCTTGGCCCCTTCTCATGGTAGTAGGAGTAGGTGCTGCGAGCTACCATGTACCATCTCTGACGGAAAAGCTTTACACAATACGGTTGCACATCGAAATTGTTTTCCTCGTCCTTCCAATAACTGTGATAAGTCATGTTGATAACACGATTTTCCTTCATGGCCTCAATGATGGGCTGCAGGTAGTCCTGACCAGAAGGCACGTATTCCAAAATAATACGATCTTTGATGCTCTGGCTGTTGGCCAAGGCATTGCTCACGCAGAACGTGTTGTAGAGCCAGGAGCGCAGGCCGTTCCTGCAGATGTCCTCCTCGTTCTCGATGTAGTAGCGGTACTCGCCCCTGTTCTCATTGACGATGTTGATGCCAAACATGTCCCAGATGACATAGCGCCAGTTGTCAAACGTGCGCTTGGGAATCTCCAAGCCTCGACTGATGTCCTCATCGCGAAGCCGTTCAGTTCCTTGAACGAAATCTTTTCAGCGCGATAGATGGTCTCTATCACCCATACATACTTGCTGATCAAGCTTTGTCCTCTATCATTGTCCACCATATTCTTTTGATTTTTCTGCAAAGGTACAGCATAGATACGCCAACTTGTGGCAGAGGTTTTGGATTTTTTGCGAAGGTACAAACTTTTCTGATAACCACAAAGGATATGAAGAAAAAATAGTAAGTTATCACCAAATAATGGAGGGTTATTGTACGATAAGGGACGCTTATTCTATGACAGATGACAGATGACAGTTTTCTCGTGAGCAGACAAAATAAACGGTAAAGTGCCATAGTGCCAATAGTGCCGTTTGGTAAATTTTTGTGCTCTGTGCGCATTTGGGCAAGACAATTTGCCTGATTTGGTTGACAGTTTTTGTTCCCTATAAAACTGTCGTCTGTCATCTGTCATACACCAAACGGCACTATTGGCACTATGGCACTATACAGGATGGAGAGTTGAGCCGGTACCCCCAAGGCGTTGAGCCAGTAGCTCAAAGGCGTTGAGGCGGTGGCTCGTTCATGGTGGCATGCTGGATAGAAAACAACGGCGTTGTTGGGGGAAAACATCGGTGTGGGAAGCTCAAAACAACGGCGTTGTTGTAATCAGGGTCTGTCATCTCTTTTTTTGACAAAAAAAATGGGTTTTCCTTTGTAGTTTGCTTATTTATTCGTACCTTTGCAACGTATTCTGAAAGAGGTCATGATGAAAGGTTTATTGTCCATATTGATGTTGTTGCTGACGGTGGGTCTGCATGCGCAGGAATGGCGTGTGGAGGCTGAGGATGCCAGTTCTACGGTGACGTGGAAGGATGGCGTGGCAACGATTGTGGCTCCCAAGGGGCTGACGCTGTGGTGTGAGGAGAAGATGGTGGGGAACACGGTGGTGGAGTATGAGGCACGGATTGTGAAGGACAAGCGTTTCAAGGATGAACAGGGGCAGGTGCGCGTGAGCGACATGAACTGCTTCTGGATGGCTGACCAATGTGGGGGCTATGGAGGGAAGTTCGTGGAGAATTATGCCTTGCAGACGTACTATGTAGGATATGGAGGGAATTGGAACACGACGACGAGGTTTCGCAGATATACGGGCGACAAGAGGGGTGTGGACAGCGTAGAATACCGTCCCATCGTGCTGAAGGAGTACACGGACAAGGCGCACCTGTTGGAGGGCGATAGATGGTACAAGATTCGTTTGGAACAGAAGGATGGGCATGCACGCTACTATGTCGATGGGGAACTGCTGGTGGATTATGTTGACCCCAAGCCACTCAGGGAGGGTTATTTCGGCTTCAGAACCACGATGGCTGTGGCGCAGTTGAGGAACTTCAAGTACACATGCTCCAATCCTGACGAGGAGCCGATTGTGTTGCGATGGGTGGGTGAGAAAGGCAAGGGTGCCGTCACTTTTGGTGTGCCCTTCGACCCAGGGGAGGTGACCTCGGAGGACTTCACGTTGAAGACTGACAAAAACGTGAAATTGGTTTACGATACTTGGCGATTGGCTTCGTGGCCTGACGGAAGTGCGAAATGGCAGGCTTTCACAGCGCTTGTGCCTGAAGGGACGGACTCTGTGATGCTGACCAAACAGCCCTTCACACGACTTAAAATCGTACCTCCTTATCCTCAACTGGATTTTCCACCTTTCTACGTGACGCTGAATGGGCAGACCTGTCCCATCCTCAGCCACGAAGTGGAGGCAAAGGGCACTTTCAGGAAGGTACACAAATACACGGGCAAGAACTTCATCATCCGCACTTACCAATATGACGGGCGAGATGCTGGCACGAAGGATATGAAACTCGTCCATACGCTCCTTGTGGACAGCGCCCTGAACAAGGAGGGACTGCACGAACTCAGCATCCACTTCAAGGTGCCTGTGCAGGGAGAGAAGTATGAGCGATTCGTGACCTTTGGCGACCAGAAGATGGAGGTGCAGCCCCTGATTGCACGTCGTCCCATCGACCTGCAGCGCATGGATCCCACCACCCAATCGATGTTGAAGAACATTGCCCAATGGGATGATTTCCGGCTCTCGCAACTCTCGCCCAACGGGTTCAGCATTCGCAAACGAGCCACGCATGAGTCGCCTTGGATTGGCACCATCGAGGGACAACGGTCAGAGGGAATGGTGACGTTGCAGACGCCCTCCCCTATCTCCTTCAGGCTGAAAGACTTCTGGCAGTCGTACCCCTCCACGATTCTCGTGAGTGGAATGAGAAGCGACACAGCCACCGTGAGCATCAGCCTCTACTCGCCAGAGGCAGAACCCTACTCGTTTGAACACTACGACACCATCGCCCACACGCTCGAAGCCTCCTACGAGGATGTGCAACCAGGCATGAGCACGGCTTGGGGCATCGGCAGAACAAGCACCATCCTCATCAACACGAAGGATGAATACCACCTCGCCTGCACCCCTGAGTACCTGCACAGGAAACGTGCCTTCGGCATCTGGAGCCTGCCCACGATGGAGACGGAGCAAGACAGCCTCATCGAGAGTAAGTTGCAGGAAATCATGCAGTTCTATCAGACGGAGATAGAGAGGAACGGCTGGTACGGATTCTTCAACTATGGCGACGTGATGCATGCCTACGATGCCTCAAGAGACGAGTGGCGATATGACGTGGGAGGCTTCGCTTGGGACAACACGGAACTGGGCACACCAGCCATGTTGTGGTATCAGTTCCTGAGAACAGGCGACAAGGATGTGTGGCGAATGGCTGAGGCGATGACAAGGCATTGCAGCGAGGTGGACACCTACCACATGGGGCCTCATGCAGGCTTGGGAACGAGGCACAACGTGCTCCATTGGGGATGTGGGGCGAAGGAAGCCAGAGTGAGCGAAGCCTGGTGGAACAGGTTCTACTATTACTTGACGGCAGATGAGCGAGTGGGCGAGATTATGAAGGAGGTGGCTCGTGCTGACACATTATTATATACGTTAGATCCGATGCGGTTGGCACAGCCACGAAGCATGTACCCTTGCTCTGCGCCTGCAAGGTTGAGGATAGGGCCAGACTGGATGGCGTATGCTGGAAACTGGATGACGGAGTGGGAAAGGCGGGAGGTTGGTTGCGACTCAGTCGCAACAGACGGGACGAAGGGGGAAACAGAGAGAGCGAAGGGGGGAACAGAGGGGACGAAGGGAAGCCCATACCTGCGGTTGTTGAGGGCTGGGATGACGTCCATTGCTGGGCTGCCGAATCAGTTCTTCCAGGGGCCACAGGCTTTGGGGTATGACCCTGCGACGGGCATCATCAGCAGCGATCAGCCTAACCTGCGCGACACTAACCACCTGATGACCATCATGGGAGGCTTCGAACTGCTCAACGAGATGGAGGCGATGATTGACCACCCTGCGTTCTTCCAGGCTTGGCTCGACCATAATCGACAATACAAGAAGATGGCTTTTGAAATCAGGAGGAACAGGTTCCTCATCCCTCGACTCACAGCATACGCAGGATGGCGACTGGGCGACGAAACGCTAAAAAAGGAGGCTTGGGACGACCTGCTCCATCACTTGCCCCTCACCAACAAGCAAGTCATCTGGACGAACGACTGTGCCACCTGGACACTCGACGCCATCTTCCTCAAAGAAACCATCAGCCCATGCGCTGAACGAATCACAAATTCAGACAAACAATGAAGAAAGCACTTTTCCAACCATCCCAAGGGTGGATGATCAGATTTTGCACCTTGAGTTTTTCACTTCTCACCTTATGCGCCCAAGCACAAGAGGTGCAGAACGATGCCACTGCCCCACTCCATCTGATGAAACCTGCCTACAAGATTCCGTATGGCGTGCCCTCAGCAGAGGACGTGAAGGCCACGATGGACAGGGTGAAGAACTACCTCGAAGCAACCACGTTCACAGAACTGGACGAGACGGGCAAGATGCTCAAGAGAGGCACCTTCAGACTGACCTCCTACGAATGGGGCGTGACCTATTCGGCCATGCTTCGAGCAGGAGAACTGACGGGCGACGCCTCCTACACAAAATATGCCATCGACAGGATGACTTTCTTGGCCAAGATGGCTCCTGCCTTCAAGGCCCGGCTCGACCAGGGTGAGGACATTGACCCCCTGATGCGACAAGTGGTGAAACCAGAAGCGCTGGACGATGCTGGAGCGATTTGTTCTGCGATGTTGAAAGCGCAAAAGCAGAGCGTCCCATCTGGCATGTTAGATCAACAGATTGAGACTTACTACGACTTCATTGCCAACAAGCAATATCGCTACAAGGATGGGATGTTTGCCAGATTGCGACCCGTCAAGAACACGATTTGGCTCGACGACATGTTCATGGGCATTCCTGCTTTGGCATTGCATGGCGACTTCGACAAGGCCACACGTCAGTTCAAGCTCTTCCACGACAAGATGTGGGTGGCTGAGAAGAAACTCTATCGGCACGGATGGGTGGAGACACCCTCGATGGGCAAGCAAACAGAGGGAAGCTATCGTCCTTCGTTCTTCTGGGGAAGAGCCAACGGATGGGCACTCTTGACGGCTTGCGAACTCTTGGACGTAAAGGAATCAGCCCTCATCATGAACTACTTCAAGGAGCACTTGGCTGGCCTGTTGCCTCTCCAGCATCACGATGGGGCTTGGCATCAGTTGCTCGACCGTCCTGACACTTATTTGGAGACTTCCTGCACAGCCATTTATTGCTACTGCCTCGCCCACGCCATCAACAAGGGATGGCTCGATGCAGAGAACTATGGTGCACAGGCCATTCTTGCCTGGAACTACATCAACGCCCATGTGAACGCCCAAGGGCAGGTGGAAGGCACTTGTGTAGGTACTGGACTTGCGTTCGACCCTGCCTTCTATGCCTATCGCCCTGTCAACAACTTCGCTGCTCACGGCTATGGTCCCCTCATCTGGGCTGGCGCTGAAATCTATCAATTGGTGAAAACCCACCACATCAAACACAACGACTCTGCCATCCACTTCTATCCAGAAGACCCACAGACAGACGAGCCCATCTTCTACGTGAAGTGAGGACGCCCATTTTTGTTCTATTGGGACACAAAAGTACAGGAGAATCTCGGATTGCCCCCCTCAAAATTATCCTAAAGGTCGAATTCGTTACTCTTTTTTGAGTTTAGATGTTATTATTTATTAAATATGAGCGCCGTAAGGTTGTCCAAACCAAGAATAATGCGTACCTTTGCACTCGTTTTTAAGGTAAAGAATTAAGAAAAGAAGTTAATGTCAGTAAAAATGAAAGGCAAAAAAATTGGAATGGGTCTCGGCATGCTCTTGTCGAGTACGTTGAGCATGGGGGCTCAGGAGATGGATGGTGCTTCGGCTGGCACGATGAATCTGACGCT
Organism: uncultured Bacteroidaceae bacterium; assembly: GCA_905234125.1. Taxonomy (GTDB): domain Bacteria; phylum Bacteroidota; class Bacteroidia; order Bacteroidales; family Bacteroidaceae; genus Minthosoma. The sequence continues at coordinate 14,383 of CAJOGQ010000023.1, forward strand.
GGAGAAGGCGATTGAGATTGCATTGGCAGAGAACCCCACCATCCATGTGGCCGATAAGGAGATAGAACTGAAGAAGCTTGCAGACACGGAAGCATGGCAGAATCTGCTGCCAACGGTGGATGCAACGCTTTCTCTGACGGACAATATCCTCGTGGCGGAAATGGTGACGGGAATGGGTAAATTCAAGATGGGTGTGGATGGAACACTCACCGCCATTGGTGCCGCCTCACTCAATCTGCCTGTGTTTGCGCCAGCTGTGTATCAGAACATGAAGTTGACCAAGCAGGACATCCTGCTGGCTCAGGAGAAGTCGCGTGGCAGTCGATTAGACCTGATCAATCAGGTGACGAAGGCCTACTACGGTGCCCTGTTGTCGAGCGACAGCTATGAGGTGATGAAGAAGAGCCACAACGTGGCACAACAGAATTATGAAGTGGTGAACGAGAAGTTCAAGGTGGGCAGAGTGAGCGAATACGACAAGATCAGCGCTGAGGTGCAGGCCAGAAACACGAACGCCGCAATGATCAGCGCGCAGACGGGCAAGACCTTGGCACTCTTGCAGTTGAAGGTGCTGATGGGCGTGACTGCCAATGTGGACATCGCCATTGATGACTCGCTGAAAGCCTACGAGAGCAAATTGACGTTGGCAGATGCAGAGATGGCGACAGAAGAACTGAGCAACAACTCGTCGCTCCGTCAGTTAGACCAGAACATGACCCTGCTGGAACGCAGTCAGAAGATACTTCGCACCAACTTCATGCCAACGGTGGCTTTGCAGTTGACAGGCCAGTATCAGAGTTATGCGAACAACAACTGGAATGTGTTTGGCTACAGCTTCTCACCCAGTTCCACCCTTTCGATTGCTGTGAGTGTGCCCATCTTCCATGCCACCACCTGGACGAAGCTGAAGAGCAACAAGGTGCAGATTGCGCAGTTGGAAGACACGCGCCTCAACGCACGTCGTCAGTTGTCGTTGGCCGCTGAAAGCTACAAGCAGAACATGGCCAGCACGATGGCACAGGTGGAGAGCAATTCAGAGGCCGTGAAGCAGGCTGAGAAGGCTGTGATGATTGCCGAAAAGCGTTATGAGATAGGAGGTGGAACCATCCTCGAACTGAACCAAAGCGAGATAGCACAGACGCAGGCCGAACTGACATACGTGCAGAGCATCTATAATTACCTAACCAACAAGGCCGACCTCGACTACACGTTGGGACGTGAAACTTATCTGAAATAAAGAAGAGATATGAAATACATCAAGACATTATCATTGGTGGCTCTTGCAATGCTGGCTGTAGCTTGCAAGAACGACGACAAGGCTGCAACCACCCAGCAACAGAAAGTGCAGGTGAAAATTGCCAAAGTGACAAGCGAGGACATCCCACAGACAGAAACGTACACGGCTACAGTGGAGAGCGACTTGAAGAACAACATCGCCCCCAACACGCCTTACCGTATCGAGAAGATTTATGTGGATGTGGGCGACCCTGTGCGCAAGGGACAGGTGCTCGTGCAGTTGGATGCCAGCAACCTTCAGCAACTGAAACTCCAGTTGGAGAATCAGAAAATTGAGTTCAATCGCACAGCCCAACTCTATCAAGTAGGTGGTGCCAGCAAAGCTGAATACGACAACGCCAAGTTGCAGTTGGACGTCTTCTCCACACAGCTGAAGCAACTGATGGAGAACACGCAGTTGGTGGCTCCCATCAATGGTGTGGTGACCGTTCGTAACTACGACAATGGCGATATGTACAGCAATGAGAAACCCATCTTGACCATCGAGCAGACCAACCCTGTGAAGGTGATGGTGAACATCTCTGAGGTGTATTACAAGGATATATACAAGGGCATGCCCATCGACATTCAGCTGGATGCCTACGGCGACGAGACCTTCTATGGCAAAGTGACGATTGTTTATCCAACGATTGATTTGGATACGCACACATTCCCTGTAGAAGTGATCATCAACAATGCTGACCAGCGTGTGCGTCCAGGCATGTTTGCACGTGCCACTGTGAATTTCGGCAGCAAGAACCACGTGCTCGTTCCTGACGAGGCATTGGTGAAGCAGATTGGTGCAGGCGACCGCTATGTGTATGTGTACAAAGACGGCAAGGTGTCCTACAACAAGGTGCATCTGGGCAAGCACATCGGCACGAAATATGAGATTCTGGACGGTGTGAACTCTGGCGACGAAGTGGTCATTGCAGGTCAGAGCCGTCTGGCGAATGGCAAGGAAGTGGAAGTGGTGAAATAAGCATAATGTAAAATGGCAAATGTTAAATGTAAATGGAGGCAATGTACGTAAACAGCAAGGATATTTCACATTTAACATTTAACATTATTAATTAAATATATGAGTCTATACGAAGGAGCGGTCAAACGACCGATTATGACAAGTCTCTGCTTCATCGCAGTGATTATATTGGGTCTCTTCTCGGCCATCAAGTTGCCCATTGACCTCTACCCAGACATCGACACAAATACGATCATGGTCATGACGTATTACACAGGTGCCTCGGCAGAAGACATTGAGAACAACGTGACGCGACCCTTGGAGAATGTGCTCAACTCTGTGGAGCACCTCAAGCACGTGACGAGCAACAGCCGTGAGAATGTGTCTGTGATCACGTTGGAATTTGAGTACGGCTACAATATTGATGTCCTGACCAACAACGTGCGAGACAAACTGGACATGGTGTCGAACTCTCTGCCTGACGATGCGCAGACCCCTATCCTGTTCAAGTTCTCGACGGACATGATTCCTATTCTTCTGCTGTCAGTAGAGGCAGAAGAGTCGCAACAGGCATTGTATAAGATTCTCGACGACAACGTGAGCAACCCATTGGCGCGTATCGACGGAGTCGGAACGGTAAGCATCATAGGTGCTCCTAAACGAGAAATCAACGTCTATCTCGACCCACAAAAGATGGAGTCCTACCATCTGAGCCCTGCACGTGTGGCCAGTGCCATCTCAGCAGAAAACCTGAACGTGACCAACGGTACGGTGGATGTAGGTTCGCAGACCTACACCGTTCGTGTGGAAGGCGAATTCGACGACCCACAGCAGATGTTGGGAGTCGTGGTGGGTTCCTACAATGGCGTGAATGTCTATTTGCGCGATGTGGCACGCATTGTCGATAATGTGGAGGAACGTTCACAACGCACCTTCACCAACGGTCAGCAAGGTGCCATCGTGGTCATTCAGAAGCAAAGCGGTGCCAACTCAGTAGAGATTTCCAACAAGGTGATGGACATGTTGCCCACCTTGCAGGCCAACCTTCCTTCTGACGTGAAGTTGGGCATCATCGTCAACACGTCAGACAACATCATGTACACCATCGGCACCCTCGAAGAGACGATTGCCTACGCTATGCTCTTTGTGGCGCTGATCGTGTTCATTTTCTTGGGCAGATGGCGTGCCACTACCATCATCGTCATCACCATCCCTATGTCGTTGATTGCCTCGTTCATCTATCTGTATGCAACAGGCGGTTCGTTCAACATGATTTCGCTCTCGTGTCTTTCCATCGCCATTGGTAACGTGGTGGACGATGCCATTGTGGTGCTCGAAAACGTGACCACGCACATCGAACGAGGGTCAGACCCCAAACAGGCGGCCATTCATGCGACGAACGAGGTGGCTATCTCAGTAATCGCTTCTACGCTCACGATGATTGCCGTGTTCTTCCCATTGACGATGGTGACAGGTATGTCTGGTGTGCTCTTCAAGCAGTTGGGTTGGATGATGTGTATCATCATGACCATCTCGACCACTTCAGCCCTGTCATTCACGCCGATGCTCTGTTCGCAGATGCTTCGTCTGCAAAAGAAGCAAAGCAAGCTCTTCAAGAAGATTTATGGGCCTATCGGCAAGTCTCTCGATACGCTCGACGACTGGTATGAAAAACGCATCAACTGGGCTGTCCGCCATCGCTGGACAATTGTGATGGGTTGTGTCGTACTCTTTGTGCTCAGCTTCGGCATCGCCTACTTGGTGGGCATCAAGAGTGAGTTCTTCCCTGCCAACGACTCTGGACGTATTGGTGTCACGCTCCAATTGCCGATTGGTACACGTGTGGAGAAATCAGAAGAACTGGGCAGACAACTGGTGGCAAAGTGGCAGGAGCGTTATGGCAAGGACATGCAGTCATGCAACTTCACAGTAGGTCAGGCAGGTGACGACAACACCTTTGCTTCGCTGAACGATAATGGTACACACATCGTTTCTTACAACATCATGATGGTGCCTTCGAACAAGCGTGAGAAAGGACTGGCTCAGATTTGTGACGAGATGCGTGCAGACCTAAAAGAAATTCCTGAACTGGCCAAGTTCATGGTGAACCTTGGCGGTAACCAAGGAGGTCGAGGCATGGGTGGTCAGGCTACTGCCACCTTCGAAATCTATGGTTACGACATGGATGCGACCTATCAGGTGGCTGAACGCTTGGCCAACAAGTTCCGTGCGAGCGACATGGCCACGCAGGTCAATATCTCTCGTTCTGACTATCAGCCAGAAATCGTGGTGAACTTCGACCGCGACAAACTCGCCCAGCAAGGCATCGGACTCTCCACAGCCGCCTCTGCCGTCCGTTCCATCATTTATGGTTCTGTGATGAGCCGTTATCGTGAAGACGGTGAAGAGTACGACATCAAGGTGCGTTACGAACCCACAGCACGCCGTTCCGTGGAGGACATCGAGAACATGGTCATTCCCAATGCACAAGGCAGGGATATCCGCGTCCGCGACATTGCCACAGTGTCAGAAAGTGCCATTCCTCCAACCATCGAGCGTAAAGACCGTCAGCGTATCGTGACAGTCAGCGCCGTATTGGCCGATGGCTATGCCCTGTCAGATGGTGTGGAACTGGGTGAATCCTTCTATCCTGACCTCGACATCCCAAGCGGTGTCATCGTGCAGGTGGCAGGTTCTTACGAAGACCAGCAAGACTCCAACCGCGACCTCGGAACTTTGGGCATCCTCATCATCCTGTTGGTGTTCATCGTAATGGCTGCGCAGTTCGAGTCACTCACCTACCCCTTCATCATCATCCTTTCTGTGCCGTTCGCCGCATCTGGTATTGTGATAGCCCTTCTGACGACAGGCACAACCCTCAACATCATGTCCATGCTGGGAGGTATCATGCTGATCGGTATCGTGGTGAAGAACGGTATTGTGCTCATCGACTACACGCAGTTGTTGCGCGAACGTGGCATCGGACTCATCCGTTCGGCTGTGATGGCAGCCCGTTCACGTCTGCGTCCCATCCTCATGACAACCCTGACCACCATCTTGGGTATGTTGCCAATGGCCACGAGTCATGGTGTGGGTGCTGAGATGTGGCGTCCGTTAGGTGTGTCTGTGATTGGCGGTCTGACCATATCAACCATCCTCACCCTCATCTACGTGCCCTCCATGTTCTGCATCTTTGGAGCCGTAGGCGTGAAGCGTCAGCGTCGCAAGCTGAAGGCAAAGCGTGAACTCGCCGCATACTGGAAGGAGCACAAGGCTGAGGAAATGCTGACCGTCACTCGCACCAGCGTGTTGGAGAAGAAAGCACAACGAGATATTAACAACATGAGAAAAGACTAATGTATCATATAAGCAAGTTCAACGCATCGCGTCAGCCTATTATATATTATACATTATAATTATATATTGATATGAAGACTGTATTTATAGCATACGACCAGGCGCATCAGGAGAATGTGATTGATGCCCTGAACGAGACCAACGTGCGGGGCTACACCATCTTTGAGCAAGCTGGTGGTCGAGGTTCAAAAGGAGGTGACCCTCACCTCGGCACTCATGCGTGGCCATCCATGAATAGCGCCATCATCACCATCGTGCATGACGACAGGGTGGAGCCGCTGCTTAAGCGCCTCAAGGCTCTGGACGATGACAACACCATGCTCGGCCTCCGTGCCTTCGTGTGGAACTGCGAGCAAAGCATCTGAAAAAGCAGACATCTGAACACATGAGTGCCTCCATCAGCGAGGCCTCATGCACAAAAAATAGAAAGGGCGTTGAATCACTTCAATGCCCTTTCTTTTTACCTTAATAAAAATGTTTAACCTAAAACCTAGTATATAAATGGTAGGGACGATCGGGTTCGAACCGATGACCTCTGCAATGTGACTGCAGCGCTCTAAACCAGCTGGGCTACGCCCCTATCTTTCAAAAATCTGGTACAAAGGTAGTGCAAATTTCAGACAGTACAAAACAAATGGAAGGAAAAATGACGGATAACCCCTAAAAAAACATCTTCCCAACTATTTTTCCTTGATTTTCACACTCTCCAGCACTTGCTCCACTTCAGGATTGCCCACACCCATCACCTCGATGCCAGATGCCCTGACACACAGGAAGCTTCCATTCTTGCCGAACTCCGTCAGATAGACAGCTGGATAGCCACGTTCGCTCTTGTCGTAAACCACCCAGTGGTTCTCGCCAAAGTCGAACTCACCCAGCTTCATCTCTTCCGTCAGTCCAGACTGCGTTGCATACTCAGACATCGACTGCTGGTAAACCATCACTTCCAAGAACACCAGCTTCCTCGATCTGTTCTCAGGCATCAGCTTCATCACCTCAATCGAGTGATCCTTCACCTTCCCTTCCCAATCTTGAGGGATAGACAAAGACACAGGCCCGTCCTCCAGCACCTTAACCAACTCCAGTTCCTTGACACTCGCATCCGTTGCAACGGACACATTGACGCTATCCGTTCCCGTCTGTTCCGTTTGTTCCGTCTTGCCCGTCGTGCAGGCACTCAGTCCGGCCATTCCCAGAACAGCCACAGCCATCATCCATAAATTAAGCTTCTTCATTTTCTCTGCATTTTATAATTCAGGGGCAAAGGTACGAATAAGTGAGCACAAATCAAAAGAAAAACGCATTTTTCTTTTGATTTGTCTAACTGGAGTGCCTTCGAGCTCATCTCAACGGTACAAAACAAAAGGGAAAAGGGGCATCACAAATGTGCCTGAAACTCTTCAGCCTTGGCGATGGAGTCAAGTTTGCCCACATCGAGAAGCTGGAGCTGAGGGTCGAGGTGGCAACGGATGTCCACCTTGTCGCAGATGGAGAGATAAAAGTCGATGATGGAGAACTTGCCCTGCCACGTGTCCATCAGGGGAAGGAGGGAGGGATGGAAGACTTGGATGCCAGAGAATGCGAGCTTTCTTAGTTGACATTTGAGAGTTGACAGTTGACAGACGGGGTATGGGGAACGCACTTCTCCTGTGGCGATATTCGTCCAGCCGACGAGACGATTGGTGTCGTCGAAGAGGAGGTAGCGCTGGGTCTGACGCTGGGAGACGAGGAGGGTTGTGGTGCCAGATTGGAGCACTTCGTCGTAGAGGCCAAGGAGGTCGGCATTGGAGAGAATGTCGACGTTGTGGACGAGGATAGGCTTGTCGTTGGAGAAAAGACGAGCGGCCTTCTTGAGTCCCCCACCCGTTTCGAGGAGCATATCAGTCTCGTCGCTGAATCGGATGTCGATGCCGAAGTGGTCATTGGCCTCGACGAAATCGATGATCTGCTGGGCAAAATGATGGATGTTAATGACAATCTCCGTCACACCGATGCCCTTCAGCTTCTCGATGAGTATCTGCACGAGGGGCTTGCCATGAATGGGCACCATCGCCTTGGGCATGGTGTCAGTGAGGGGTTTGAGACGAGTGCCGAGGCCGGCTGCGAAAATGAGTGCGTTCATATTCTTTTGTGATTAGGGGCGAGGAGCAAGGGGCAAAAGTTGGGTGATATTCTGTTCGCGATGACAGAGATGGACTTCCACGCCGAACTTCTCGTGGATGTGTTCGGCCACATGCTGGGCACTATAGACGGAGCGATGGCGACCACCTGTGCATCCAAAGGAGATTTGCAAATGGGTGAAACCACGCTCGATGTAGCGGGCCACATGGAAATCGACGAGACGATAGACGCTCTCGAGGAAAGTGAGGATCTCACCATCCTGCTCAAGGAAGTCGATGACGGGCTGATCGAGACCTGTAAGGGACTTGTACTCGTCGTAGCGACCAGGATTGTGAGTGCTGCGGCAATCGAAGACATAACCACCTCCGTTGCCAGACTCGTCGACAGGAATGCCCTTCTTGAAGGAGAAGGAGAAGATAGAAACACGAAGAGTACCCTCTCTAACTCCCCCTGCGAGGGGGAGGACTCCTTGCGGGATGTTGCTATTCGAAACGTAGGTCTTGTCGTTTTGCAGATAGGCTTGCACCTTGGCTTTCTTGGCCTCTTCTTTAGCCCTACTCTTTTCCTCTTCGGCATTGAGGGCAATGAGAGTTTCTGCCACTTCTTTCAGATTGGGATAAGCGTCGCAAGTGCCAAGGGCGATTTCCTTCGCCAGATTGCTGATGGCAAGGGGGATGCTGTTTGTGAAATAGGCTTTCTTCTCCCAAAGACCTCGATAGCCGTAGGCGCCTAATACCTGAAGGATGCGGAAAAGGACAAAGAGGTGGAGGCGTTGGTGGAAGGAGCAAGGGGCAAGGAGCGAGGGGCAAGGAGCAAGAGCGTTGAGGGCGTCAAGGTATTCGTTGATGAGGAGGTTACGCACCTCGTCGGAGAACTTGGCGGAGGACTGCCAGAGGAAGGAGGCGACGTCGTAGTAGATGGGACCTCGACGCCCACCCTGGAAGTCGATGAAGTAGGGCTTTCCGTCTTTCAGCATGACGTTGCGCGACTGGAAATCGCGATAGAGGAAGGTTGGTTCGTCGTCGATGAGGAGGTCGTCAGCCAAACGCTCGAAGTCCTGTTGCAGACGATACTCGTTGATCTCGACACCCTTCAGCTTGAGGAAGCAATACTTGAAATAGTTGAGGTCGAACATGATGCTCGTTCTGTCCATCGACTGCTGGGGGAAACAATGGTCGAAGAAGCCCTCGGCTGTGTCGCTGGCAATCGGCAGGTACTGAAAGCGTGGCAACTCGCGAATGGTGGCCTTCAAGGCATCCAACGCCTCCGCATCGAGCGTTCCATCTGCCTGACGATGTTCAGATAGGAAGGTGTATAAGGACATATCGCCACAATCCTCTTGCAGATAGACCATCTTGTCGTCAGAAACGGCCAGCACAGCTGGAACAGGGAGATCGCCCTGCTTGAAACGGATGGCCAAGTCGATGAAAGCCTCGTTTTCCTCGCGATTGGTGCCGATGACGGCGATAACAGTTGACAATTGACAGTTGACAGTTGACAGTTGAGAGCTGACAATTGAGAGCTCTTCTCCGCCAACCACACGGAAATATTGGCGATTGCTACCAGCTCCTGCGAGGGGAGTGATGCTTTGCGGGTTGTGACCCGTCAATATATTATATATATGTGTAATGCGTTCCATACCTCAATTAACTTCGTTGAGCTAAAGATTTTTCAATCCTTCCTTTTCCAAATGCTCATCACTTTGCCATACACAGCGATGATGTTGAAGATGCTGACAATGATGAGCAATGTCAAACCAACACCCAAAGCCTGCCAGATGCCTGGTGCCTCGAAGTCGGGGAAGAAGTTCTGGAACATGTCGAGGTAGGCGCCACGCACCACCAACATGATGACCACAGCGAGGATGAGCACCAGCACGTTCAGTCCCACGGTCAGCGCCTGATATGGGAACGAAACCTTGGCTGGCGAATAGCCGATGAGCAGGAGGTTCTCCAACTTCGTGCTGTTCTTCTGCACAAGGAGGAAGACGCTGAGCATCAGGATGTAGAACGAAAGGATGCTGATGACAATGCCGACCACCATAACGATGCTGACGATAACACGCAGGATGAACGTGGTCTTCGACGCATCCAGCTTCTCCTCATCAGTCTCGTAGTCGTGGTCTTGCAAATAAGTCGTGATGCGTTCGTCTGTAGGATTCTCCACTTCCAAAATGAGACGCGTAGGTTGCTTCACGGCAGACTGATTGGCATACTTCTGATTGGCCCATTGCATGAAGGCTTCAGGCACAAGAATCGTGTTCAGACGTGAGGAGAACCCCACAATCCGACCTATGAACTCGCCACTGTTCTCACCCCGTCCTATCTGGATGTTCAGCTTCATGGCACTCAGGATTCCCTCGCTGAGTTTGGGTAGCCCCTTGCCTTGCGCATAGCCGAAGTTGTATAGGTCGAGGTAGTTCTTGGGCAGGATGATGGGAATCTCGTCGTCGCCCTCCTGATACTTCCAGGCATCGCTCTTCACATCGACAAACTCATCTGGCACGCTCTCAAAGAACATCTCCGTGGAGAAACTCACAAAGCCCTGCACGTCGAAACGAGCACGGACATTGAACGAACTGGGCGTGAAGGCACCAATGTGCTCAGCAAAACCTGCCTCGCGAATGTCATCGATATCATCCTTACTAAAACTACTCCCTGCACCCGTCAGACTGGAAAATGCCCCAATCTTCTTGTTCACAATCATGTAGTCAGCCTTCATGAAGCTGTCTTCCTGATCGAGGGACTGGTAGTCGTTGTAGAACTGCACGCCCAGCAGGATGATGACCACGCCCACGAGGTTAGCAAAGAAGAATCCCACAAACTGCGGAATGCTGATGTGCTGACGTAATAGTTTCCAAACCAAATTCATCTTCGTCACATATTAGAGTTTAAACACTTGGTGATAGGGCATCTCGATATGCTTTCCAATGCTCGTGGAAATGATGCCTGCCCCCTGTTTCTCAGCCTCAGCTGTCATGATACTCCCCATGATGTCGGCATTCATGTCGTCGAGGTGGCTGATGGGTTCATCAACAAACAGGAAATCGAAAGGCTGGCACAACGCACGGATGAGCGCCACACGCTGCCGCTGACCAAACGACATGCGCCCCATCTTGGCATTCAGTTTGTCAGCGACGCCCAACATCTCGAACCACGTCAGAATTTGCTCCTTCGTCTGATGGCCTGTCAGTTTATTCTTAATGTCCACATTCTCCCAAGCCGTCAACTCAGGAAACATACGCAGTTCCTGCCACAGAAGCGCGAAATGCTTCTGACGGATGGATGTCCATTGCGCCACCGAATACTTGCGGATGTCTTCTCCATCGAAAAGAATCTCGCCCTGATAATCATGGCGATAGCCATAGATGTAACTGCACAAGGACGACTTGCCCGTGCCCGAATTGGCTTCCACTAAATAGCGTTTTCCCTTCTCAAACGTCACATCACGTTGCCAAATGTCGCTCACAATGTCCGTCCGGCTCTGAAAGACATTTGGCAACGTGTGACGTAGTTGTATTTTCTCCATGTATTGTTAGAAAAGTTGTTTCAAGAAATTCTCGTCCTTGTTCTGCAACTCCACCGTGATGGACATTTCGTTGGCAGAAGGAGCCTTTGCCACCAAAGCTTTCAGAGCCCCCATGATTTTCTTCTCCATTGGATCCGGGTTCTTCTTCAATTCGCCCTTCACCAGTGCCTCCAAATTGAGGAACACGAAGAACTTGCTCTTCTTGATATCCTTAGCGTAAGGCTTCAGAGGACTCTCCTTAGCAGCACTCTGACGATCGGCATTGCCTGTGCTCATATATAGATTCTTTCCATCCACACCCCATAAAAAGGAGAATTCATCGGACTTGATCTGATACTGATTCTTCGCGAGCTCAGTCATCGTCGCGCCATAGTCCTCCATGCTCCCTTTCCAATAGTCCACATCGGCCAGGAAGTCCGTGTTCTTCAGTTGCGCATACGACACAAATTCTGGCTGATCGAAAGAATTCTCGTCCATCTGAAGTTCCACAGAGAAATCGCCATCCACAGCCTTCAGCATCTGCTCGATATCAATGACACGCTCCATCATGAAGAGCATCTCCTTTATCGATTTGCTTGCCTTCAGATACTTCAGCTGCTCCTCGCCCTTCATATTGGTGCCAAACCACATCACCATCTTGTCAGACACATTCTCCACAAACTCTCCATTGATGTCGCTAAAACAATCATCCGCACTCTTAATCATCTGCTTCGCTATGCTCGAATTGCCATACAGCTTGGCCGTGAGGGTCGCTTTGCCATCCTCAAAGTTCAGATCTGACACAAGATCCAGGTCTTTGGCATCGAGGCCATCAGGGAGAAAATTCAGTATCGAAGCAATCATCTCCTCAGGCAGAATGCCCACATTGGTGTAGAGCGTCACGTCGCCATCCATATCCTCCAGACGGTCGAAGCCATCCGTTCCGAGGAAACTGTCGCCCTCTTTCTGATTCATCAGCTCGCGTGCCATACGACTCGTGGATGACTTGCCCTTACCCTTGGGCGAAGCCAGGAACAGGCAGGCGTTGGCATCATACGAATAGTGTATTTCGTCAATCAGCGTACCACACATCAGTCCGTCCTTCTCTATAGGCTTCGTGGCCATGCCCTGCTTCTGGAGCACTTCGATGAAGTCCTTCAGGGCACCCTCGTCTTTCACCTTCATGGTCATGCCGAACGTTTCCATGCCCACCATGAAGAAATAAGCAGGCTCGCTGAAGTCCAGCCCCATCTCCATCGGGTCTTCCAGATACGTCTTCACCTTCTCCATATCCTCTTTTTTCACAGCGGCCTCCAACGACTGCTCCGCCGTCTTCATGATATCCGACTTCAAGAAGTCCGATTTCTGGGCGATGTCGCCAAATTCCACTCTCATTACCAAAGAAGCATCCGCAGGAATGGCTTTCTGATAATCCTTGTTGGTGCACGAGCAGAACACGCCGACCACCAACAGCAACATTGAAATCAAATGAATCTTTTTCATGTTTGTTATTGATTGATGAGGTTAATAATATGCACTGCAACCAATCCTGCCGTCTCAGTGCGCAGACGGCTTTTTCCCAGCGAAACGCTCTGAAATCCCATCGCCTCCGCTTGTTTCACTTCGTCTATCGAGAAGTCGCCCTCTGGCCCTATCATCACCAACACATCTTCGCCAGCCTTCACCACATCCTTCAGCAAGCCCACGCGCTTGGCAATTCCAGTCTCAGGGTCTGAGTCATCGTGGCAATGGCAGATGAACTTCTGCTTCGGCTTCCCTGTTGCCTCTTCCCTACCCTTCACCACCTGCAAGAAGGTTTTGAAGTCCGTCATCTCATTCAGCACTGGTTTCCAAGCTTTGTGGCTCTGCTTCATGGCCGAAACAAGAATCTTCTCGATACGTTCCGTCTTGATGACCGTCCTCTCCGACCATTGGCAACGCAGAAATGTCAGTTCATCAAAGCCTATCTCCGTAGCCTTCTCTGCAAACCACTCTGTCCTGTCCATGTTCTTGGTCGGTGCCATCGCCAAATGCAGATGAGGTTGCCACTGACGTTCCTGTGGTAAGGTCTCCTCTATGCGATAGAGGCATCGTTTCTTGCTGGCTTCTGTCACAATGGCACGATAGAACGTACCCTCGCCATCCATCAGCATCATCTCGTCACCCATCTCCATCCGGAGCACACGCACCGCATGCTGAGCCTCCTCTTCAGGCAACTCATTCACGCTGTTGGCGTTGGGGACATAGAAGAAACGAACCTCTTTCATATCATTCGTGCGTATGCAGGCAAATCAATCGATGCAAAGTCCTTGTCGAGATATTTGAAGTAGCCCGTGATGCCTATCATGGCGGCATTGTCGGTGGTGTAGGAGAACTTCGGAATGAAGATTTTCCAATGATAGCGTCTCGCATGGTCACGGAACGCATTACGGAGTCCATTGTTGGCACTCACGCCACCAGCCACAGCCACCTGCTTGATGCCCGTGTCCTTCACCGCCTTTCGCAACTTCTTCATCAAGATGTCCACGATGGTCTTCTCCAACGAAGCCGCCAAGTCTTCCTTATGATGCTCGATGAAGTCAGGATCTTCCTTGAGCCAGTCCCTCAGATGATAGAGGAACGAAGTCTTCAGACCAGAGAAACTGTAGTCATAACCAGCAATGTCTGGCTTCGAGAACTCATACGCTTCAGGATTGCCCTGACGTGCCAACTTGTCGATGATGGGGCCACCAGGATAACCCAAGCCCATCACCTTCGAGCACTTGTCAATCGCCTCACCAGCCGCATCATCAATGGTCTGACCCAAGATTTCCATGTCCTTATACGAATTCACCTTCACAATCTGGCTGTTGCCACCACTCACAAGCAGACATAAGTATGGGAACGTGGGCTGATCGTGGTCATCCTCGCTTTCTCTGATGAAGTGTGCCAACACATGCCCCTGCAAGTGGTTCACGTCAATCATCGGGATGCCCAGACTCCTCGCAAACCCCTTCGCAAAACTCACACCCACCAGCAGGCTTCCCATCAGACCTGGGCCTCTCGTGAAAGCCACCGCATTCAGGTCTTCCTTCGTGATTCCAGCCCGCTTGATGGCCGCATCCACCACAGGCACGATGTTCTGCTGATGGGCACGGCTCGCCAACTCAGGCACCACCCCTCCATACTCCTCATGCACAGCCTGCGAAGCCGTCACATTGCTCAGCAAGATGCCATCCTTCAGCACTGCCGCACTGGTATCGTCACACGATGATTCTATTGCAAGTATATACATATTCTTAATATGTCAACGTTTCCAATCCTTCTTCCGTCATCAGATAGGTATGCTCCCACTGGGCAGAATCGCTGTAGTCGTCAGTCACCACCGTCCAATCATCCTCGCTATCCACAAACACCTGCCAACCACCCGCATTGATCATCGGCTCGATGGTGAACACCATGCCAGGCACCAACAGCATACCCGTGCCCTTCTTGCCATAGTGATCCATATCAGGATCCTCATGGAAGGCATTGCCCACCCCATGGCCACACAGGTCGCGAACCACCGTGCATCCGTTCCGATGGGCATGCTTCGTAATGGCAGCCGCTGAATCACCCACAAACCCATAGGGCTTGCAAGCCTCTGCGCCAATCTCCATACACTCCTTCGCCACCTGCACCAGGCGTTCCCGTTCAGGGGTAGTCCTGCCGATGATGAACATACGGCTCGCGTCAGCAAAGTAACCATCCAGAATCGTGGTGCAATCCACATTGATGATGTCGCCCTCCTCCAAAATGTCCTCCTCATTGGGGATTCCATGACACACCACCTCGTTGATGCTCGTGCAACAACTCTTGGGGAAGCCCTCGTAATTGAGCGGTGCTGGGATGCCCCCATGCTTCGTGGTGAAGTCATACACCAACTTGTCAATCTCCAAAGTTGACATCCCTTCATGAATCTTCTCCTGCACAAGGTCAAGCACACCCGTGTTGAGCACACCCGCCTTGCGGATACCTTCTATCTGTTCCGGCGTCTTGATGAGTTCGCGCTTGGGCACCAGATGCCCCTTGTTCTGAAAGTACAGAATCCGCTTGTCCATCTCAGTGAGTGGCTGCCCACTCTTCACGTGCCAGTTTCTTGGATTTTTCTTCAACAGTCCCATTGTCTTTCTTCAATTATAGTGCAAAGGTACGGAAGAATTAGGAATTAGGAATGAGGAAAGAGGAATTATTTGCCATTTTGATGGTTTTTTCGAGCAAAAGTAACAATTCCTCATTCCTAAATTCTCATTCCTAATTAAAAATTCTTACCTTTGCAGCCGTAAATACCAAAACATACCAAACTGATGAAAACAATTAAAATCACAGCCATCCTGCTCCTTGCCCTGCTGATGGCCGGTTGCAAAGAAGATAAGCCGAATCCTGTCAACGAACGCGTGGTGGAAACCACCGACCCCAAGACAGGAATCATCACACTGCGTAGCTACACCATCGATGACACCATCAACATCAATGGAAAAATCTACAACTACTCATGTCAATTCGAGCCCGCCGACACGATGCCCGTCCTCATCAACTCCCAGGGACTGGAATATCACGAGAGCCGTGTCAGCATCAGCGTCACCCAAGGCGACAACAAAATCTTCTCAAAGACCTTCTACAAGAAAGACTGCCGCGACTGGGTGCCAGCCGACTTCCTGAAGACCTCCACCATGGTGGGCGTGAACTACAACTACATGAAGCGCGACACCGACCGCTCCGCCCTCTACTTCATCATCACCGTAGGCGACCCCGACGAGACCTCCGACAACATGGCCATCTCCCTCGAGCTCAAGGTTGCCCCCGACGGAAGCCACACCATCAAGAAAGCTGAGAACCTCGAGACCGAGCCCCTCCGACCAGGCCTCAACATCGACCCCAGCGAGGATGCCGTGTAAGGTAATTCTATTATGTCTATTTATGTGTCCCATTACAGGCGCTTTCTGCCAGACGGTGCAGGAGGAGCCACGGATGGCGTGGGAGGATTTTGTGACGGTGATGACGGAGGGGAATGATGAGGAAGAGGGGATGGACGAAGTACTGATGGAGCGGTTGGAGGAATTGTATGGGAATCCGATGGATATCAATGAGGTTGGGAAAGAAGATTTGGATGTGTTGCCGTTTCTGAGTGAGGAACAGGTGGACGGAATCTTGAGATATAGGGAGAAGAACGGGAGAATGGAGAGCTTGGGAGAACTGATGATGGTGGACGGATTGGGAAAGAAGGAAAGGGAGATGCTGAGGATGTTTGTGAAGGTGGATGAGGGAGCGCAACTCAAACGCGACAGACAGGACAGAACGCTGAAGGAGATGCTGAAATATGGAAAGAACGAGGCGGTTTGGCGGACAGATGTGCCTTTCTATAAGAAGGCTGGGTATATTCTCACGGATGAGGAAGGAGTGAGGAAGAAGATGAACAAGGTATATCGGGGCGATAGGTTTCACCATTCGTTCCGATATGCTTTTTCAGGGATGAAGCATGTGCTGGCTGGTGTGCAGATGGAGAAGGATGCTGGGGAGAGTGGGATAGACTATGTGACGGGGTATGTGATGCTGAAAGATGTGGGGTGTGTGAAGTGTGCCGTGTTAGGGAACTATCGAGTGAGCTTCGGCAAGGGACTGGCCATCAACAGCGGGATGAAATTCGGCAAGATGATGATGCTCAGCACGATGGACAGGATGGATGCAGGCTTCATGAAACACTCATCGATGAGTGAGTCTGGGTATTTCACAGGAGGGGCAACAACGCTCCAATTTGGGAATTGGCAATTCTCGGCATTTGGATCTTACAGAAAGGGGGATGGGACGTATGCTACTGATTCGATGGGCATGTCATCACTGAAAACGGATGGGTTGCATCGCACGCAACTCGAATGGAGCAAAAAAGGAAATCTGGGCATCCGCAACTTTGGTGGCAACGTGCATTGGGAACACAAGCAACTACGTTTGTCGGCCACAGCGGTATGGACACATTTGGATGTGCCACTGATGCCCAAATATAACACGAAGGCCAGCGCCTACCGCTTGTACAATGCCAGTGGCCAGAATTTCATGGTGGGGAGTGTAGCCTACGCCTATCGATACAAATCACTAACAATAAGTGGGGAGACAGCACTCAGCAATACAGAAAAACAGAATGGGATGGCCAGTCTCAACTTTCTTCGATGGCAGATGAACAGCTCGAATCTACTCATGCTGATAGGCCGATTCTATGGAGCAAAGTTCGTGAGCCTGAACGGAAAGTCCTTTGGCGAAAATTCGTTGGTGCAGAACGAAGACGGCGTGTTTGTGGGGTGGCGGTCAAGATCGTTCAGGAACTTGGAATTAGAAGCCTACATCGACGCGATGTACTTCCCGTGGCTGAAGCAGGGCGTGTCATCCAGTTCGTATGGCATGGAAGGTATGATGCAAGCACTCTATTCGCCCAACCGCCGATGGAGTTTGTTAGCACGCTACAGGTTGAAGTCGAAACAGCTGGACTTCAAGATGGATACGAAGTCGAAGACGCAGACGATGCTATGCTATGACACACACCACACGTTCAATTTGCAACTGAACTGCACCCTCTCCTCTTTCCTGAGCCTTCGGACATCAGCCACAGGAACCCTCATCCGTTTTGGCACTAATCCTGACGAAACAGGTTATGCAGTCGGCGAAAACATCCGTTGGCAACATCCCAAAACAAAATGTCGCGTCGATCTCGGCATCACCTATTTCAACACAGACACCTACAACGCCCGTGTCTACAACTACGAGCCCTCCCTCCTTTACACCTTTGGTTCCACATCCTATTATGACCAAGGCATCCGTACCACGTTGCTTGCATCCTTACCTATATTCAAGAACAAACTTTTCCTTTATGCCAAATTCGGCATGACGAAATACTTCAACCGCGACACCATCAGCAGCGACCTGGAGCTGATTGACGCAAACCATCGGAAAGACTTGCAACTGCAAGCCAGATGGCTGTTCTGACACTCATTCAAAATCAGAGATCCTTTTTACGAGATTTCCCCAACGCATCGTGCAGTTTAACAATGTGAAGCGGTTGTTTCATCTTCAACCAACGTGATATTGACATCTGGTCGAACGATTACTTCCTGAAGTTAGCCGACATGATCGTGTTCAAGGAATGACACCTTTGGGTCACCTTCTTCCGCAAACGCCCGTAAAAAGAGAAATCGAGAAACGACGATCAAGCGTAATCAGTCCAATCAACAAGAAGGGGTATGTTTTATAAGGACAAGTTCCTTCAGAACGATTAAACTGATTTTTCTGATTTCTTATTTCTTTATTCTACCCTTTTTTTGTGTGTAGTGTCGAGTGTAAGTACGTTCGGCGGAGCCAACGTTAAGCATTTCTTCGCAACGAAAAAAGAAATCACGGTATCTTTTGAAAAGAACACGCAATCCTTGGTGAAAAAAGAAAAGAGCTGACCGCCACACCATCGTGTAGCAGTCAGCCCCTTTTTCTGTCAGAAGTCTATTTCCGCATGAAAATATTCCTTACTGCTTAGGCTGCAAGTCTTTGTACTCCTTTGCCGCATCAAAGCAGGGACAGTCCTTGCTGCTAAACATGTTGTGGCCGACAATCAAAGCATTAGGATATTTCTTTTTCAAGTCAACCAACAGTTCTCGCATGGATTTCTTTTGAGCGTCAGTCCTTGTATCCACATGTTTTCCATTCGCATCCAAACCACCTTCGTAGCAAATGCCGATGGAATGTTTGTTATGGTACAAGCAGTGGGCACCTACCATCTCGTCAGGACGGCCTTTCTCAATATTGCCATCGCGACGGATTACATAGTGATAACCGCATCCATTCTTCCATCCCTGTGCCAGATGCCATTCGTTGATTTGTTCCACAGAACTGGTCTGTAGCGGTCCAATTGCCGAGCAATGGATAATCAATAATGTGATAAGTCTCATCTATTTCCCTTTTTTTTATTTTTGTTGATGCTTTGAGTGAAACTGCCACCACCCTTGTGGAAAAGAGTGGTGGCAGGAAAGAGAGAGGGGCATCGTTTATCCACCGAAACCACCACCCTCAGGAGGAGGTGTGTTGGAGGAATCGTCCGAGCCACTGTTGGTGTTGTTGGAGTTGCTTGAAGTGCCGTTGTTGGTGTTCTCACCATCTGCATCGGTGCTTCCGTTGTCCTCCTCAATGTCATCAGCATCGGCGCTGGTCACGGTCTTGATCTTATTCCCGTCCTTGTCATAGCAAGTGATGGAAATGCTGGTCTTGGCCAAAGCTTCCTTGATGCTCACCGAAGGTGTAAAGATGATGCGGCGTGAAGTGATGAGGTTGGACTTGACGTCCTCAACCTTCTCCACAGTCGTAGCGCGGATTCCAAACCGCATGTGTCCGAGCCCGGGCAGAGGGCAGGAGTGTCCTTCTGTCGCCCATGCTTTGAGCACGCTGCTGGCTGCGTCCCAAGCTGCTTTAATGACAGCTGTGGAGATGTTGGAACGAAGAGCGGCTTCTTCAATCACTTTGCCCTCATCCAATGTGCTGAAAGTCTGAGCTTGCAGCACGAAACGGTCTTCACCCTTGTGTTCGCCGATCTGAAGAGTAGTCTGTTTGGCATTGATTTTTATCATACCTTAAAATGTTTTTTGATGATTAATACTGCGATTGCCAATAGGACAATCAAGACTATTCGCGAGACGAGAAAAAGTTTCCAGTTTGGGGGGCTTCGTGAAGGGAGTGTCTGAACGGACTCCATCTTAATAATGGTGTCATTGCTCAGATACACCTTGACGGTGTCCCTTTGCACCTTCACTCTCTCTCGCCAGTTCACAGTCCTTTCGATGATGCGCACCATGCTGTCGTTCTTCTCCACCAGCACCAGCACAGAGTCCGCCGTTTGCAATGTCATCGAGTCCACCTTCGTCATCCGTTGGTTTTCCACACTTTGCATCCGTGTTTCCACTGTGCTGGTTGTTCGGCAAGCGACCAACAACCACGTTGCGCAAAACATCATCAAGACTACAATCAAAAGTTGTTTCATCGTGATTTGAGTTTGGAGAGTTGTACATTAAATCAAAGAGCTCTTTTGTCTTTCGACGGTGCAAAGTTACGATGATGGAAAGTTGCCTTCCTAATCCGTGGAAAAGCCATACCGAAAAAAAAGAAAGAAAAAAGAGAACCCGTTGAATGAGTTCTCTTCGTGTCAGAGTGGCCATTTGCCGTAGGAATCGGACTATAGAATGAATTTATTGAGGCGTTCTCTTTGGTCGCGTAATTTTGTAAAATATTCTGTGTCGTGGAAAGCCATTCCGATTTGGTGGCAAGCGAAATAGAGTGGATATTGCTTGAGGGAGGGATAATCACCCACTGGGGGTGGCTTAGATGGATCGAATGGCAATAAGGGGAATGTTTCTTCAAACTTCTGATACCCCATCTTCTTTGCATAGTTGTTAAATGTCCTCACAGGTGGGGTTTTCTTGGTCATGTACACTTTCGACTGAAGAAACTCACAAAATGGCTTCCGTGATTTGTTGACCAAGATTCCCATGCGCGCGAACACATATAATAATAGCAGACAAAACTCCACGAACTTGTATTGTTTGCCATTCAACATGCATGAGTTGTTGCTACCGAAAAACTTATTGTGAACGTCAATAATGCTGACGCCCAATTGCTTCTCGTTGATGATGGATGAGAAAATTCCGTCAGGTGGGTCGTTACCGTTATCCATGCCCTTTTCTGCATCTTTTTTTCGGTAGTCTTGACGCAATCCGTTCATGGTGTTGACAGCCTGCTTCAGCAGTTCTGTAACCGTCACGATACCCTCTTCCGTCTTGTCCTTTTCATCAGGCACATCTCTTTTCTTGCTCTTGGTCTTTATCTTGTGACGAAATCCATGAAGCGGGTTCGGGGCAATGCCTTCAACAGTAACAGGATTGACGATAATCGGAATGTCAGCCGTTTTCCCTCCGCGTGCTCCGAGTCTGCCCCATCCGGGTAGTGGGCAGGTGAGTGCACTTTCACCCTTGACCACCACGCCCACCCTTCGTTCCATCGACAAGGAACGAGCGACTTCGATGGCACCCGAAGCACTCACACAACCTTCTCCGCCAAGCACCTTGACAGAAAACAAATCTTTAGGAATTGCATCTATCTGACTGCGGGTCAGACGTTGCACCACAATGGGAACCCTCTCATTCGGCAAGAAGAGCGACTTTCCTGCCAAAAGTGTTCCACCACAAATAGCGCGAGGTTTTGAACGGCTCCTCGCCAAGCCTTTCGACAATACTTTCATAAGGCGATGATATTTTATAGTTGAACATATACATATCATTGCCAGCGAATAGTAGTTATCGTGCCTTCTATGCTAAATGTCCTCCTGGACAAGATTCCCTCTTCGTGCCAGTGGTTAACCTTGACGGTGGCGGCATGCGGTTAGGGTCTCTGCAAGGCGTGTGATGATGTCATTGAAGGTGTGTGCCTCCGCACATATCCGAAACTGGTTGCAAATGTAAGGACAATTTCGCTAACCGCAAAACTTTTTAACACTTTTCTTCTGCAAGATGACAAAAAAATCAGAATGTGCCACATTTGGGCATAGCCATCGCGACCCCAGTTTTCTGCCAATATGTCAGATGCTTCCAGCCCCGTTTTTTCCACCTTAAAAATACCCCCTAAAAATTTCCCAGTTAGGAAAAACTTTTTTCCTAGTTGGGAAAAATTTTTTTTCCAACTGGGCACCATTTTTTGCCCAATTGGGCACCCTATAGCCCACAAGCATTGACGGGAACAAAAAAATGCCAAAATGTCAGAAAAACGACTACGACGATTCTCGGCAGATTAAAAAGATATTGAATTCCTTCACGTAATGACTAGATTAATGACTTTTCCAAGCAGTTATCATTCAAAAGAAGATCTTGAAAAAGCTATTGCAGAACAGAACGACACATCGGATGCCCATTCCATGAACATGATAGGATATACCTATATGGTTGACGAAGTGGTAGAACCAGATTTCGTAGAATCCACCAAGTGGTTTATGAAGGCCGCTGAATTAAATGATGCCGAAGCACTAGATAGGGTTGGTGGTGCCTATTTTAATGGTTCTGGAGTTGAAAAGGATTTAGTAAAGGCTGTAAACTATTATAAGAAATCCATTGTTGCAGGTGGCTATGATTTTGCACTCTTAGACTTGGGATTGGCATATCTAAAAGGCGAAAGTGTGCCACGAAATGTTGAACACGGATATTCATTAATGATTCGAGCTGCCAAACAAGGAAATGCGCCTGCTCAATATAACATAGGCCGAATATACCATCTAGGACCTGGTGTTGATGCGAATATGGATGAAGCCCTAAAATGGTATCGTATGAGTGCAGCACAAGATCATGAGCAAGCCATCGAATGGTTAAAGAAATTAGAAGAATAAATGGTGTGACAATGTCTTCAAAGGTATGTATTTCTTAAACACAAAAAAGAGCGACCAAGTCGCTCTTGAAGGAAAATGAAAGGAGTAATCATTTACTCCTTTTCTTTGTTTCTTTCTTGGAAGAAGGCTTCTTTTTCTCCAAATCTGGAGCTTCATAGAAGTTGGTGGCTACAAGCACAATTCGGTTGTGCTTAACACCTTCTTGGTCACTCCATTCTTCAGGCTTAAAGAATCCCTCCAAAGTCAGCATTGTACCTTTGGTGAGCTTGTTGAACGAGTCTGCGTTCTCGTTTTTACGCCATGCTTCCACGTTGATGAAAGCCGAAACACGGCTGCTGTTTTCATTGCTTTTCTCATTACGTGAGATGGCAAGAGCGAAACGTGCAACTGAAGCGGATGAAAATTGACGGATTTCAGCATCATTGTTGGGTGTGTATGACAAGACTCTCCCAACAAAATCAGACAACATTCATGAAATCAGTTGACACTCTGAGTCTCTAAAGAGGTAAACACCCTCCAAAGAAGAACTCATCTTACGATATTCTGTTGTATTCCACAAAGGGTCACAATGGCGTTGTAGATAGTGTGTGTAAGCATTATAGAATCAATAAAAAGGACGCTGATTAAAGAATTAAAAATCAGTTCAAAGCAGTATTATTTGACAAATTAGAAACAAAACAACACCAAGATGGGCTAAAAAGCACAAAAATAACCAACATTTCATCTGTTAGTCATAGAAATATTGTATATTTGCAAGTGAAAAATTAACATCTCCAACCCGTGAGTATTGAGCTGTTGTCATGATTGGCAAAGGGTTGAAGAAAAGTGAATTAAAAGTTAAAACCAAAAAATATGGAAATTAAAGAAGCAGTACTTGACGAGATGATAGAATTCATGGAAGGCTTTCCCAAAGCGGCTTCTATGAATAATATGTCTATTCAGGTTGGC
Source organism: uncultured Bacteroidaceae bacterium (assembly GCA_905234125.1). GTDB lineage: Bacteria > Bacteroidota > Bacteroidia > Bacteroidales > Bacteroidaceae > Minthosoma. Next base: position 37,968 of record CAJOGQ010000023.1, read on the forward strand.
GAATATAAAGGATATAAAATGCGTGTTGAACTTGTGAAACCAGAGGAAAAACAAGAGCAATGAAAACAAGTCCTTTAGAAGATTCTTCGTATAGTGTTCGGATATCGTAGCAAAGGCGTAGCATAGGCGAAGCGTAGAGCAAGCTTATACCTTCGAAGATGGAAGAAGAGAGCAAGAAGAGTAATATAAAATTGCAATAAATGAAAGCAGGTAAAGCATTGGAACAATTAGTTATGGCTATTCAGGAGTATCAAAAGAATAATCCTGATACTCATATTGTGTCCAATGCCATACTGCGAGACCGAGCAGGTGTGGATAGAGAAATCGATGTTTTTGTTCGTAACACTTTCCAAGGTGAAAACATCGGTATAGCTTTTGAGTGCAAAGACTATAAAAGAAAGGTGGGAGTTAATATTGTCGATGAATTCAAAAGCAAATGCAATGATATTCCGGATATTCATAAAGGGATAATAGTTTCTCCCAGCGGATTTACAGAAGGAGCAAAGAAGAAAGCTCAATTCCTAGGAATAAGTTTATGCCAAATCGATAATGTTCCCCTAGAAGAATTATTAAACCCGTTTGATATCCTCTACACCCAATGTTCAGTTATGTTGTTTTCGGTTTTTCGTGCTGTATTAGAGAACTGTGATAAAATCGTGCAATTCTCAGACAGCGGTATCTATAACTGGTCAGATAATAAGAAGGTTAATATGGAATGTTATTTAACGGCTTTTTTGCGAAGCCACATGCCTTCTATCATCCCATTAGTACATAGATACCTGTATTCTAAAAGAACAATGTCTGGAGATGTTCCATTGACTATAACGCCACCTGATAGGTTTTATGTTTTTGACATAGAAGGAGGCAAGCATGTGGTAAAAGAGCTAATAATTTCTTTAAAAGTGTCTTTGAAAAGTGAGCTTCAAAAGATTATTAAACAATCACTTTATATTAATACACTTAAAGAGTCGCCAGTAGTTCGTATCAGTGAGTACAAGCGAAAAGATGGTAAGAATTTTCTTCTATTACATGGAAATGATAAATATAGTGCATTTGTGAAAGACACAGATGGGAGCTATAAAGAAACTTTATTTGTAACACTAAGGTCATAGCATTTGATAAATTAACAAACAGCTACATGAACAAACAACAATTAGCAGCAAAAATATGGGCTTCGGCCAATAAGATGAGGTCGAAGATAGAGGCCAATGAGTATAAGGACTATATTTTAGGCTTTATCTTCTATAAGTTTCTGTCTGATAATGAAGTTCGACACCTAAAAGAGAAGGCGTATTGGTCGGATGAGGACATCAAAAATGACCTCAATGACCAAGATAAGGAGACTGTGCGCTATTGTCAGGATAACCTCGGGTATTTTATCTCCTATGATAATCTGTTCTCCACATGGCTTAGTATAGGCGTGGATTTCAGCGTCTCGAATGTGACAGATGCATTAAATGCGTTTACCACTCATATCAGTTCCGAACCTAACAAACGACGAGTTTTTAAAGATATTTTCAAGACACTTTCTGACGGTATTACCAAACTAGGTGGAACACCTGCTGACCGCACCAAAGCCATTCGTCGTCTCATCAAACTTATCAAAGACATTCCTACCGACGGTAGTCAAGACTACGATGTGTTGGGTTTCATTTATGAGTATCTGATTGAAAATTTTGCAGCTAATGCTGGTAAGAAAGCAGGAGAGTTTTACACCCCACACGAAGTATCGCTGTTGATGTCCGAAATTGTCGCCGCCCACTTGAAAGACCATAACCATATAGACATCTATGATCCCACCAGTGGTTCTGGTTCGTTGCTGATAAATATTGGTCGTGCCGTTGCCAAATACATGAAGGACAAATCGCAGGTGAAATACTTTGCGCAAGAACTAAAGGAAAACACCTTTAATCTGACGCGTATGAACCTAGTGATGCGTGGTATTGATGCAGACAATATCCTAGTGCGCTGTGGTGATACGCTGGAAGATGATTGGCCCTTCTTTGAAGAAAGCGAGGATGGAAAAATCGTAGAAGGCACCTACAGCAAGAAGACGGTAGATGCTGTGGTAAGCAATCCACCGTATTCCCAAAGCTGGGATCCAAGAGGAAAGAAGGAAGACCCGCGTTTCAAAGACTATGGACTTGCTCCGAAGAGTAAAGCCGACTATGCGTTCTTATTGCACGACTTATGTCATATCAACGATGGCGGCATAGTTACCATCGTACTGCCCCATGGTGTTCTGTTCCGTCCCGGAGATGACTACAATATACGTAAGAATCTAATTGATAACAATAATATAGATGCCATCATAGGTTTGCCTGCCGACATTTTCTATGGCACAGGAATAGCTACCCTTATCATGGTATTGAAACGGCACCGCGACAATACCGATGTACTCATTGTTGATGCTTCACGTCTCTCAGTCAAGGATGTCAAGAAGAACAAGCTTACGGCATCGGATATCCGTCGTATTGCCGACACGGTAATTAACCGCAACGAGGTGCCAAAGTTCTCACGCTTGGTAAGTCGGAAGACCATCCGCGAAGACAACGACTACAACCTCAACATTCCTCGCTATGTTGATTCGTCAGACGCGCCTGAAACTTGGGATGCCTACGCAACTATGTTTGGTGGAATTCCTAACCACGAGATAGATATGTTGGCCAACTACTGGAAAACGTTCCCGTCTCTTCGTGACAATTTGTTCTTTCCCAAAGAAGGGACTCCATGTTCTGAACTTGCAACGGAAGCTATCAGTAATACCATTCAGAACAATGCTGATGTGATAGAATGGAAGGAACAAATTGAAAAGGCAATAGAGTCCTTGCCCAATTACTTGCGTGAACGGCTTATTGGCAATATGTTTACCCTGAATGTGCATCGTGAAGAATCTATTCTTGCCGATAACATCTATCAACGATTGGATAGGCGACCTCTGCTTGATCGATACAATGCCTATCAGATACTTGACAACCAATGGACTCAGATATATGCTGATATTGAAATGCTTCAGACAGAAGGCTTTCAGGCATCAAAAGTGGTTGAACCAAATATGGTTGTCAAGAAATCAAAAAATGAGAATGAGGATGATATCGAAGTTCAAAAAGGCTGGAAAGGACATATCTTACCATTCAATTTAGTGCAACAAAACCTTCTTTGCGATGATTTGAAAGCACTGCACAATAAGCTGGAAGAGTTGAACGTGGCAGAAAGCAGATATTCCGAATTGATGCAGGAATTACCTGATGAGGATAAAGAAACGTATTTGAACGACGACAACTCCGATTTCAACATTAAGCGCGTAACAGAAGCCCTTTGTGAGGTTTTTGCAGATATAAAGATTGGAAAAATTGTGCTCACGGAGAAGAACGTTAGTCAACAGATCCTCAAACATTCACTTTGGGAAAAACTTGCTGAGGGAAGTACTGAATTTATTCTGGCACAAGTGGCAGGAAACATTGTGCTGCGAAAGATGCTAAAGAGTGATATTACACTTATGGAGAAAATTCTTCACGAAAAGACAAAAGTCACTATTGAGAACCTAAGTGACGAGGAAGCACGTACACTACTATACGAAAAATGGATTCGTCCACTTCAAGACAATCTCCTTTCTTACCCGAAATAATCATCGAAAGATTAGCTACCAAGGTTTTAGCACTTGTAGCCAAGTATGAGACAGGTTTAGTAGAGGTGGAACAGAAAATAGTTGACGCAAGCAACAAATTATCAACTATGCTTGATGAATTGATTGGATCAGATTTTGATATGCAGGCATGCTCAGAACTTAAGAACACACTGGCTAATGGAGTCTCCGATGTTATGAAATTTGCTTTGCTTGAAAAGATGTTCCCCAAGGAAGGCAAAACAACACCCCAAATAAGGTTCAAGGGATTTTATGGAGAGTGGGTACAGAGATTAATTGGAGATTGTTTCAATGAAAGGAAAGAACGTTCTGGAAATGGCGAATTAATCTCTGTGACAATCAATGCTGGAATAAAAAAAGCAAAAGAACTTGATAGAACTATTCATATTGGTGATACGTCAAACTATAAAGTTGTAAAAGAGGGGGACATTGCATATAATTCGATGCGAATGTGGCAAGGAGCAAGTGGCTATTCTCCATATGAAGGCATACTAAGTCCTGCATATACCGTGATTATACCGCGAGATACTATCAATTCCCTATTTTTTGCCTATTTATTTAAGACCCTTCATATGATTCATACTTTTGAAATTAATTCTCAGGGACTTACATCAGACACATGGAATCTCAAATACAACCAGTTAAAAAACATTTCCGTACAATATCCATCTGATGAGAATGAGCAACAAAAATCGCCTCATTCTTTTCCACTTTTGACACACTGCTTTCTGCCCAAGAGCAGAGAGTCAGCAAGTTGCGTTCCCTCAAGAAGTCATTCCTTGAAAAGATGTTTGTCTCAGCTCAATAATTTTCACCATGTACGAATACGAACACGAACTTCCGTTTGAAAAAGACCTGGTAAACCTGCTCGTAAACGAGAAGGGATGGGTGGATGGCTTCTTTATGAATCCATCGGAAGAGGACTTGATAAAGAACTGGGCGGATATTATCTACCACAATAACCGCAAGCCTGAACGCTTGGGCGACTATAGGTTGACAGAAGGAGAGATTGCACAACTAATGGAGCAGATAGACAACGCTGTCACCCCATTGCAGAAAAATGAGTTGATTACCAACGGCGAACTGCAGATAGTGCGAGAC
>CAJOGQ010000024.1 GCA_905234125.1 uncultured Bacteroidaceae bacterium
TATATAATATAATTATATATAATATAACCATCCATTCCCCCATCTCAAACCTCCTTAATGTTAGAATGTTATAAAGTTATGTTGTTAAAGTTTGCAAGCTCAAGGTTTTGTGGTTGTGTGAGCTTCACATCGGTTGACTCCTGCCCGCCACGCGGGAGCCAACGGCATATAAACGGAAAGAGGTGGGAGAATGCACTTACACATTCTCTCACCTCTTGGTTTGTCTTCTCGCGATTATAACTTTATAACATTATAACATTCTAACATTAAGGTGGTTTGTCTTCTCGCTATTGCGGGGTTGGCTTATTCAGCCTTCTTCTTGCAGGAATTTCTTGGTGCTTTCCTCTATGATGTCGATGGATGGGGCATAGCACCAGAAGTTGGCGTGGTCAGAAGGCAAGGTGACGATTTTGGCTTGGGGGTAGTGGTTTAGCCAACGTTCCTCAAAGGTGTCGAATGCGTTGCGCATGCCCTCGGCTTTCTCATCAGTCATGTCGGGGTCGAGCCAAGAGAAGTAATCGCAGAAGTCACGGCACAGGAAGACGAGCACCCTTCCATGATAGCGAAAATCGGGATAGGTCTGCATGAGCGTGAAGTCATTGCTTGTGCGTATGTCGTTTTCCTCATCGGAGAGGAATGGGAAGCGCAGGTGGGCGTTGGTTCCCTCGCGGGTGTCGCGGTCTATTTCGCCGTCCATGATGATGACAGGTGGTTTCTGTGGCTGGTCGGCATAGAGTTGCTGGGCGAGCAGAAGGCTGTGTTCACCGCCGATGCACATGCCTGCGAAGCATGCTATCTGATGGTGCTTGACGACTGGTTCCACCATTTGCCGATAGATGACCATGAGCTCTTCGATGTCTTTGACTTTCTTGTTACCCAAAATGGCATGGTAATACTCGACGACAAAGATGGAGTATTGGTCGGTGAGGCGGTTAGCCCATTGGGTGTACATGTATCCGAAGGATGTGTAGCCGCTGACGGTGATGATGACGGGTTTGGTGGTGTTGTCATCGTCATTGTACCAGTAGCAGAGACGCGCATCACGGTGCTTGGTGATTTCGCGAATGGTGCGATGCTTGTATATATCGACAGATGGAACCTGCATGCCCATGACGTTCAGTTCCATGGAAATCTGCATGCATTGGAGCGATGTCATGCCATATACATCGAAGAGGTCTGCATGGACAGAGATGTTGGGGAGATCCAGCACGTCGCAGACTTTATTCATGAAGATGCGTTCGTCGGAAGTGATCTCTTCGTTTTTCTCCTGCTGGATGTAGCTGAAGGGGCGGTTGACGAGCTTCTTGCTGTCTATCTTTCCATTGAGGGTGAGTGGAAACTCTTCGATGAAATTCCAATGGGAAGGAATCATGTAGGCAGGGAGGTAGGGTGAGATTTGCTGCTTGATGCTGGCAATGGTCTCTATGATGCGCTCGTTGGAATGGCAGACGGAGAGGTCTTCTGGTTGGATGAAGACGACCAGATGCTTGTCTTTGCCTGTATCGTCCACCTTGACGTGAGCACGTCTCACCTCGCTGCACGTGCCAATTTGGGCAACAATTTCATCCAGTTCGATGCGATGGCCATAGATCTTGATTTGTGAGTCTCTTCTGCCTACGAACTCATAACTGCCATCGGCCATCGGGCGCACGATGTCGCCTGTTCGGTAGAGCCGAGGGGCTTTTTCCTTGGTGTCGGCAAAGGGGTTCTCGATGAGTTTCTCCTTTGTCAGGTCGGGGCGGTTCAGATAGCCGTTGAACACTTGTGGGCCTCCAATCAGCAGTTCTCCTTCTTCGCCGGGACGAACGGGTTGCATGTTGTCATCCACCGCCACGAAGATTGCATAGCAGGAAGGCCATCCGATGTTGCGCCACAGGTCGGGGCTGGTCATCTCACGCACACACGACACAGGCGTACATTCGGCGGGACCATAGGCATTCAGGAAGCGGTAGGGGCGTTTCCCGATTCGTTCAGTCAATGAGGGCGGCATGACCTCGCCACCTGCACATGCCGTTTCCATAGCCACGAAGTTGTAGTCAGGGAACAGGTTGAACATGGTGGGGGGCAGAGACATGTAGGTGACCTTTCGGTCGTCGATGATTTTATGTACTTTCTTCACGCTCAGCCTCTCATCTTCATCGACCACCACCAGCGTGGCGCCATAGTAGAGTGATGAGTATATCTCGATGATGGACACATCGAAGTTGACGGATGAATAGTGGAGGATGACGGAATTGGCATGCATGTGAAAATGCTCTTCGCGTCCCACCGTGAGGAAATAGTAGTGGAGGTTGGTGTAGTTGATGGGCACCCCCTTGGGCTTGCCTGTCGTGCCTGATGTATAGATGATGTAGGCCTCATCATCAGCGGTGGAGAGGTCGGCTGAGGTTTCAGCGGTGTCCTGTGCCAATATCTGCTCGATGGTGAGGGTTGGTGTGCCAGCCGGAAGTTGCGCCTTAATGGACTCTTCGGTCAGGAAGAGTGCCAAGGAGGCATCTTCGGCAATATAGGCTATGCGTTCGACAGGTGTTTCAGTATCGATGGGCACGTAGGTGCATCCCAATTGGAACATGGCCAGAATGGATGCCTCCACATGTTCGTTGCGCTGCATGAACACACCTATGCGTACAGGCTTTCCACCCTCTTGCTCCTCGTCCCTCGCTCCTTGCCCCTTCATGTGGTTGGCGATGCTCGATGCAATCTTCTTGGACTCAGCCCAAAGATCGGCATACGAGATGCCTCGTTCCCCCACATATACGGCAATCTTGTCAGGGTGGGTCTTGATGTGTTCTTCTATATGATGATAGACGTCTGTATGTCGATAGTTAGTGTACATATATAGTTAATAGAGTTAGTGTCAATTAAAATTTGTAGGAGACATCAGCCATGAACCAAAGTCCAGGCTGACGGATGAGTCCTGTGGTTTGACCTCCCTGATAGTACTTGGTATTGAAGAGGTTATAAACGTTGCCTCCCAATTCGAGATTCTTGAAGCTGTAGTTGGCACCGAGGTTGACAATCAGCCGGGCAGGAGACTCATAGAACTCAGATTCATAAGTTTCATAATTGACCACGCATGCTTGGTACTGCCTGCTTGTGTAGCGCAGATGCGTGTGCAGGTTCAGGTTTTTCAACACCTCATATTGCACCAACAAGTTTGCCATCAATTCTGGCGTGCTTCGCATCGTGTGTTCACGTTCGTCAAAGAGGTTTTCTGTTTTGACAAGTTTCTGCCAAGTCATGTTGGCCTCGCCGTGGAACTTGTTTCGCTGGTAGCGGAGTGTCAATTCGGTTCCTATACTTTTCTGCAAACCTCCATTGAGATAGGCGCCTACAAGAATTTCATTGACAATCACGTTTTCGTAGCTGTTGTAGAACAGATTCAACTCACCTGTCAGTCCTTTCAGCATATTCTTCGAGATGAAAGAAGCCTGTAGAGAGTGGAGATATTCAGGGTCCAATAAAGCTCCCCATGAGGTGTCGAGCTTACTGTTTCGGTAGAAGTAGGGGGCGTCAACGAAAGACTTTGCATAGGAGAACTTTGTCGCCCATGTGGGCATGTCCACAATGAGCGCCGCACGGGGAGACAACACATTGATGTCCTCATGCTTCTGTTCCATGTAGTTGTAACGGTTCTTGTAGTCATAGCGAAGACCCGCATTCACGATGAAGTGATCCTTCCATTTGTATTTGGTCTGGAAATACAAGTCGGCATTCACTTCGTGGTTGGGTATTAGATTCTTCTCATATTCGTCCCACACCTTGAGAATGCGAGTGTAATCGACACCTTCCGCATAATAACTGTCAGAGATGAAGAGACGTCCCACATGACCGCCTATCAGGCTGCTTATATCGTGGTCATTTATCTTTTTGGCGACCCGTCCTTGCAGATGCCCGCTCAATGTGGATTCCCTCCACTTATGGTCTTGGAACGCTCCTGTCATGACGGGTATTGACACATCGGTGCCATAGGGAACCATTTCAATGCCCAACCATGAAATATCGTCTCCTGCCACCTGATAGAGCTGTTGGGTGCCAAGGTCGTAGTTGATGCACGCCTGAAGCCCCCATATACCAAACGATTTGTCGTACTTTGCCTCCAAGTTGTTGGTTGTAACAGCATAGCCCGGTTTGTTTCCGCTGAAGGTGCCATATCGGGGGTAGTCGTAAGCCGTGAACAGGACACTCATGGAATAGGGTGCCACCGTCTTGGCGAACATATTGTTGTAGGTGAAGGTGAAGTCCTGCCATTGGATTGCGAAGCCCAGATCGTGGGCTGGCTGGTGATTGTAAGCACCTATCCTGATGTTTCCATCCAATGGTTGCAAGGCATTGGGCTGTTCATCGGCCTTGACGAAGAATTTCTGACCGTCTGACTTGTAGATATTAGCCCATGCCAACACGGAGAGGTTCACGTAGCGCTTTCCAAACAGCATATTGCCTTTGATTTGGCCATAGTTGCCTCCACCCATCTTCAGGGTCAAACCATCCACCTCGCCTCCATCTTTGGTGATGATGTTCACCACAGCCGTCAGGGCGACACCACCATACAGAGACGATGCAGGGCCACGCAACACCTCTATCTGCTTCACCTTTTCGAGGCTGATGCTGTAGTCAGGAGCTGCCGAGTTGGTCGAATAGCCGTTGAGACGATGACCATTCAACATGATGAGAATCTTCTCTTGACGTGAAGACGAGACACCACGCATGGCAATGTTCATTTCTTCGTTCGATTCGATGTTCGACATGCCAGGCACGTATGCAAGCATGACGTCTTTCAATGTCCTTGCACCACACATCTTGATCATATCTTCTGTAATCAGCGTCACGGGCACAGGGGCTTCTTCGATGGTCTCAGCCTGCTGTGATGCGGTAGAAATGGTGTTCGTCTTGCCCTTCTTCATGCGTTCCACCATGTCGGCGAATCGGGGGGATTCGTTGAAAGCCTTGAAGTAGGGGTCGGCTGTGAGCAATTTGCCTACATAATCTTCAGCCTCCTGCGGCTTGTCCATGTTGATGCAGCTGAGGGCAAGCAAACGGTAGGCATTGACAAGCGCTTCACCCTTCAGCGTGCCTACCACATCGCGAAGCAAGGAGTCCACTTCTTCAAATCTTCCGAACTCGTATGCCTCAGTGGCTTCATATATGCGTGAATCGTCCTGTGCCTGTGCCATCAGGGGAGTGACCAGGAGCAGGATGAGGATGAGGGGCTTGGATAGGATGTTATTGCAACGGATAGTCATGTTGGCCTATTTTGTAATCTTTACGGGAATGATGAATGTGAAGGTGGTGCCTACAAGGGGTTCGGAGGTAAGGATGAGTTGACCACCTAAGTTCTTTGTGATGATTTCGTGGGTGATGCTCATGCCGAGTCCTGTGCCTTGACCTGCGGGTTTGGTGGTGAAGAAGTTTTCAAATATCTTTTTCTGCACCTCCGGGGTCATGCCCATGCCATTGTCTTTCAGCTCGATGGTGAGTTCTCCTTCTGCACCGTTCTGCTGGAGTGTCACCTTGACGGAGATGGTGGGTGTGTAGCTTGTACCTTCTTTCTGGGCACGTTCCTTCACGGTGTAGCATGCGTTGTTCATCACGTTGAGCACGGCACGGCTGAGGTCTTGTGGGATAACCATCACCTTGGGCATCGCTTCTGGGATGTCCTCTTGGATGCTGATGTTGAAACTCTTGTCGTTGGCACGCATGGCATGATAGCTGAGCCACACATATTCGTGTACCAACTGTCCCGCATCGGTGGGCAGGAACTCACCAGCCTTGCCACGGCTATGGAGCAAGATGCCACGTATGATGCTGATGGCTCGTTCGCCATGCTCCTGTATCTTGTTCAGGTTCTCCTTCAGGTCTTCAGAGATGTCTTGAAGGTCTTCAGCATCGTCCTCGCTGAGTTTGTCAGCGCAGTCTTCCACGATCTCCTGCAAGTCCTCCAACAACTTCACCGACATCTTGCTGAAGTTGATGACGAAGTTGAGAGGATTCTGGATCTCGTGGGCAATGCCAGCACTCAACAGTCCCAAAGATGCCATCTTGTCCTGCTTGTGCAACTGGTGTTGCAAGTCCTCAACCTTTTTCTTAAGAGCGTCAATATCTTGTTCCATATAGGGGTGTTTATGGTAGTTTTATCACAAATTTCGTGTACTCATTCTTCTGCGACTCCACGGTGATGGTGCCTCCGAAGTCATGAATGGCTTGCTGGCAAAGGTAGAGTCCCACGCCTGGTGCTTCCGCTGTGGGCTTGGTGGTGAAGAAGGGGTCGAACACCTTATCAATGATGCTCTCCTCGATGCCGATACCATTGTCGTAGATGGTGATGATTGGTGGTTCTTCACCAGTGGCAGGTTCTACAGTCAGACGGATGATGGGCTGTTCGCTTCCCTGCAATCCCTTTTCCACCTTCTTTTTGACTGCATAGATGCTGTTGGCCAGCATCGACATGATGGATTTGGCAAGGGTGTCGGCTGTCACATCTGCCACGATAGGCATTTCTGGCTTCGTCCATTCCACCAGAATGTTGTGCGATGTGATGTCTTCGGCATAGTAGTTCCTAAGCATATCGATGCTTTGCTGAGAGATTTGTCCCACATCGGTAGGTTCCACCTTGCCCGACTGCTCCTTCAGCATTTCTTCCATTGCCTTCAGGATGCGTGTGGTGGAGACGCCGTGCTGCTCAATCTTCTCCAGATTGGTTTGCATCATGTCCATCACGTCCATCGAGTCTTCGTATATGTCAGGGGTCATGTTCTCCTTGTCATCATCCAGATTCTCTCTCAAATCCTTGGCAAAACCGAGGGTGAGGTGAGAGAAGTTGTTGATGTAGTTCATGGGGTTGAGGATGCGGTCAATGAGTCCCTTGGTCAACTTACCCATTGTGGCCTCACGCTCCTGCTTCAGCAGCTTCTTCTGGGTGGAGCGCAGTTCCTGCAAGGTGTCTTCCAACTTGTGTGACTTCTCTTCAATCTCATCCTTCTGTGCCTCAATCTCATCTTTCTGTTTCACCACCTCCTTGGTGCGTTCATCCACGATAGCCTCCAATCGCTGCTGTTCCTTTCGCAGACGGCGCATGCGGTATCTGAAGAAGAGGTAAATCAGATAGGCGATGATGGCGATGTAGAGCAAGATGGCGTACCAGCGGTAGTAGAAAGGTAGGGGTACGTTGAACTTGATGGGTTCCGATTCGCTGATTTGTCCGAGGGCATCCTTGGAGCGCACAGACAATTCGTAGTTGCCATAACTGAGGTTGGCAAACAGGAAGTGCTGCTGTTCATTCCACTTTGACCACGGGTCATTGTCGTGAAGCCGATAGCTGTAGAGCGTGTGGCCAATGAGATCTACCTTGTCGTTGGAAAAGGAGATGGACAGGTCACGATCGTTCAGATTAAAGTGGCGGATATGAATTTGCGGAACGGATGCCTTGGCTGATTGGCTCTTGTCAATTTCAAAACGCACCAATTCGCTGTTGGTTCCTATCCATGCGATGCCATCCTTGAGCAACATGGTCTGCACATTGACGCCTGCAAACGGCTCCAACCACTGCTCCAACTGCTGGGTAGAGGGGTCGCACACCAATCCGTTGCCATTGTCATTGCTTCGCCAAGTATGTCCCTCGCCGTCAGCATATTCGAACAGCATGGAGATAGGACCTTCCTTCTGACGCTCAAATTTGTCCTTGCCTGCTCCCAAGTAGTAGTATTCGCCTGTAATGGTCATTGCCCACACACCTCCATGCTTGTCTTTCTGGAAGTGTTCAATGCTCTGTACCTTATCGAGTACCTGTCGTCCGGCATTGCTGTATCGGCTCACACATTCCAACTCACCCACCAGATAGTTACCATCGCCCATGTCCATGAGAGAAATGGAGAATTGGGTGGTCAGCTGGGTGGCATGTCCGTTGATATACTTGTACACACCATCAGAGGTGGCGGCATAGAGTGCACCATCCTTGCCCTGCATCAACTGCCAGCAGGCTTGGTTCACACCCTCCACCTGACGGAATCGCTGTCCTTCCAACTGGAAGAGACCCTGGAAGGTGCCCACCATCAGTTTGCCGTCCCACTTGGCAAGGCAGGCAATTTGTCCTCGCAGTCCTTCGTTTTCAGAGAAGTGCGTATAAATTTCAGAGACAGACAGGCAGAAGACGCCATTGTCGGTGGCTCCCCACACGGTTCCCTTGCCATCGTAGGCCAACTGCGTGATGCTGTTCGAGCACAAGCCATTTTCCGTGTTCAGCCGCCATACTAACTTCTCGTCAGCATCGATGGCAACAACACCCTCTGTGGCTGTGGCCAACAAGGTGCGGTTGGCGTCTATCTTCAATCGCTGATAAACCTCCACATCGTTCCATCTGTCCACATTTTCCGTATTCTGCTGCACGCGCTTGGCCAGCACCTGAGTGTTGTCCTTATCGCTCTCAGTATAGACCACGCGGATGGAATCGCCGTCGATAGCGTCCACATAGCCCTTCACGTTCACACCGCGGAAATTAACCTTTCCATCCTTTCCCATCTCCACATCGACAATACGGGAGATGCCAGGGGTGTGAACCACGTGCCATTCCACCTGGTCGTACACCATCAGTCCCTCGAAATTGGCGAAGAAGATGTGTCCCTCCTTGTCGCAAAGTACATCGAAGTTGCGGTTGTGTGCCTTGTAAACACTCGCAGGATAGTTCTTGAAGAACGGCACACCCATGTCGGCATGATCATTCTTCTGTGCAAAAGCCGTTGCGGCCATCAGCCACACCAGCATGAGCCGTATAATATGATGGACAGGTCTTTTCATTTCAGTTTCATATAGGGAATCGAAGTGCCCACATAACGTGTCCATTCCGTTTCCGTCAAATTACGGTTCAACTTCTTATGCAACTGCTGTGCCATATCGTCTGCCGAAGAGTCCATCAGCATCACACTACCTGCCGATGTGCCAACCCACAAGTCCCTTCCATCGGCATCGCAACATACGGCCAACACCCAGCCATCGAATGTATAATCGACAGGAACAAGCCATTCAGTAGGAATCTCCGTGTTGTTGCGGTGTTGCTTTGTGATGGTCTTGGTCTGCATCTCCTGACGGAAATTCAGTCCACTCTCAAAAGCCAGATTGTCCATGTGCCAAAGATAGATGGTCTTATCGTAACCACCCGTCACAATGGTGGAACCCTGCATGTCAATGTCCACACATTTAGCTTTTTGTGCAGCCAAGGTTTCTGTCACACGGTTATACTTATTGATTGGATAGACCGTGCCATCTGCAACTGCCACCGACAGGCATTGCGTGGCCTTGTCGTAATGGGCTGCAGTCACCACACCCTTCACCAATGGAGTCTTAGCCTCTATTTTTCCTTCCGCATTCATCTCGGCGTAGGAACCGTCGGCATAGAAGAGGCAAACAACGCCCTCACGTTCCACAAAGGTGCTCAGCGTCTTGGACAATGGAACAGGTGCTGATACGCTTCCTCCTGCATACCAAACCAGACTCTTCTTGCCAGCTATCAGCAGTTTGTCGCCAATGGGAAGGATGCGAAGGTAAGATTCTTCAGGCAACGCGATGCGGGTCAAGTTCCCCTGTTCGTTCAGGCGGCACAGCGTTCCCTTGTATGACAAGGCATAAATCCACGATCCCTGCACCGTCACATCGCGGAAATCACAAGTCTTGTCCTGTAACAAGATGCGTGAAGTAATATTGTTTCTCTGACCACTTCCAAAGGATGCTGTCAGCAGTTCCACTTCTCCATAGTTTGTCACAGCCACACATTGCTGCTTCTTGCCCGGTATGCTTGCGATGGCATTCACAGCTCCATTCTGCCTCATTCTGTAGCGCAGGATGCCGTTCGTGGCTTGGGTCAGCGCCTTGAAGGTGTCGGAGAAGTATTGGTTCCCACGATTGTTTTTCAGGAAATACCAGCTGGTGTAGGCCAACAGGTCTGCCACATCGGTATCTCCAGCCTCGCGCCTCACCTGAGAAGTCACACCCAAGATACGTGCCTGAGTACGAAGGTTCAGGGTATCAGCAACATTCTTTGCATGGGTGGCTTCATCACGCTGTTCCTCGGCAATCTGTTGCTGACGCTCAGCATTGGCACGTTCGCGTTCAGCTTCTTGGGCTGCTGCCGTGGCCTTGTTCTCAGCCTCATGGGCGGCACGGCTCTCCATTTCAGCACGGGAAGCATTCTGCGTGGCAAGCAACGATTGTTCCTCGGCACGGTCTCGCTGTTGGTCAGAAATGGCCTTCTGCTGATAGGCGATGTCCTCCATCTGCTGACTCACTCGTTTCACCACAGCAGCATCACGTTCACCGGCACGCAAACGTTCCACTTCATCGTTCAGTTCTGCCACCTCACCATTTGACCGGTGTGCGCCCATCTGATAGGCACCCACTACCACAAAAGCCAGCACAGCCAAAACGGCAACTGCCATTAATATGTATTTGTAAAGACCTTTCACTTTCTGCGAATCACTAACAGGGTTATATCGTCACTCTGCGGAGCCTCACCTGCAAATTCTTTCACTTTGGCGTTGATGGCAGTCACGATTTCCTCACTGTTCGCCCCCTTCAGTTCTGCCAAAGCCGCCTCCAAACGGGGTTCACAAAACTGCTGATGGTCAATGTTCTCAGCTTCTGTCACGCCATCCGTGTACATCACCAATGTGTCGCCTTGACCAAGTTGCAAACTTTCGTTCTGGAAAGGCATGCCCTCCACGGCTCCCAATACCAGGTTGCACTTTGACTCCAGCATCTTCACGCTGCCATCGGCATGTAGGATGTAAGGAGGATTGTGACCAGCGTTGGTGAAGTCAATGGCGCCCGTTTTGAGGTTGTATATGCCATAGAAGACCGTCACGAACATCGAATCCACACTCTCATCACAGAGCATGTTGTTCACCGTCTGCATACACTCGTTCGAGGGAATTCCTCTTAATCCTGTAGCCTTGATGAGGGTTCGGCTCACAGCCATGAAGATGGCGGCAGGCACACCCTTACCACTCACATCGGCCATCGTGAAGCCGATGCGATGGTCATCGATGGGGAAGAAGTCGTAGAAGTCACCGCCCACATCCTTGGCAGCTATCATGCTGGCATGGATGTCAACTGCATCGGCGTCTTCCATCTTCAACTTGAAGGTGCGAGGCAGGATGGCATGCTGAATCTCACGTGCCACCGTCAAGTCGCTCTGGAGGTCAACCAGTTGATTGTGCTCCTTCTGCGCACTTCGGATGAACTGAATCTGTTCCACAGCCTTATCGATGGTCAATTGCAGGTCATCGAGGTCAATAGGCTTCGTGGCAAAATCGAATGCGCCATTGTTCATGGCGTGACGGATATTGTCCATGTCGCCGTATGCACTCACCATGATGCACTTGAGAGATGGGTTGCGCATCTCGTTGATTTTGGTCAACAAGGTCAACCCGTCCATTTCAGGCATGTTGATGTCGGAAAGGATAATGTCGATGTCAGGATGTTTCAGAAGCACCTGCAGAGCCTCCAAGCCATTGTGGGCAAAGAAGAACTCATACTCTCCCTTTCTGATTTTCCTTCTGAAATATTGAGTCAAAAGCAACTCAAGATCTATTTCGTCATCTACGCTAAGAATTTTTACTGCCATTTATATAAAAGTTTAAGTTTCATGTGCAAAGTTAGCGATTTCTTCCGAAAAGCAACATAAAAACTATAAAATCTTCATTTTACTTGTCATTTTTCGTTAAAATTCTCTATCTTTGTGCCCAAAATCAAGAAAAAGAAGTCATGAAACGTTTTTATTTGATACTGATGGCACTGACCATCCTGATTCTTTCCTCGTGTGAAGAGAAAAAAAAGATCGAGCCCCCTACACCCAAAGTGGAGGTCAGACCGTTGGAAGAAATACCGGGCATCTTTGAGGCACATGGAACAATCGGAGATGGTTCAAGCATGAATGTCATCGAGTTCATCAACGATGACGGAGACACACTCTACATCACCAAGAACGTACAGAGCGTGATGGGAGGTCTTGTTGTGGGCGATGAGATAGATGTGATCTACAACGTCAGCAAGGAAGACATCGTTGCTTCTGTAGCTGTAAACCTCACCACCCTGCAGCATTTGTGGACACAAAAGGGGGCTGATGGCCGTGAGCAGAGCCTGGAACTCGATGCTGGCGGACGTGCCAACACGTATAATATGTCTGTCAACTATGATGAGTGGGAAGTGAAAGATGGCCTCCTGTTGCTCCACTCGCCCAAGAAGGTGGGGGATGAGTCGCCTGCCGTGGTTGATTCATTCGAAATCCTTCAACTCACCACGGACAGCCTCGTGCTGATGCATGGAAACCTGATGACGGAATTTAAGCGATACAACTAAAGCCCCCAAAGGGGGCTAACGCGATGTAAGCGGCTCGCATTTGACTATTCACATTAACTAATTTTATACCTATTCATTATGAAAAGAATCACCCTATCGATGATCCTTGTCAGCATGTGTATCAGCACTTTTGCAGCAGGCAAGGACAAGCAGAAAACTGACCGTGAAGTATGGGTGGACATCATGTATCAGATGGCCGAACCCGTTATGAAGAACATGGCTGAAGGGAAACTTCAGCAAGTGATGGACACAGCAGGAGGCAACAAGAGCCTGGAACTCTCGCCCACATGGGACAATCGTGACAAGAAAGTGGCCTACATGGAAGCTTTCGGACGACTCCTTGCGGGTTTGGCTCCTTGGCTCAATCTGCCCGATGATGACACCCCTGAAAGTGCCAAGCGCAAGCAATTGCGTGAATGGACACGCAAGGCCATCATCAATGCCGTTGACCCCAACTCACCTGACCGTCTTGGCTGGGAGAACGGAGGCCAGACGCTTGTTGATGGTGCATACGTGGTTGAAGGGCTCTACCGCGGCTACGATTCCCTTTGGGTGCCGCTGCCAGAAGAAACAAAGAAACTTTACATCAAGGAGATTCAAGGCCTGCGCCGTTATGACCCTCCTTACACGAATTGGTTGCTTTTCGTGGCGATGGAAGAAAGTTTCCTGATGTATGTGGGTGCCCAATACGACCCCTATCGCATCAAACTCGCTCTTGCCAAGGTGGAAGAATGGTACATTGGCGATGGTATTTATAGCGATGGCCCTTCATTTGCCTTCGACTACTACAACTCCTACGTCATCCAGCCCATGTACACAGAGTGCTTGGAGATGATTTCTGCCAAGAACCCTAACGGAAGTTACCTCATCTTCAGCAAAACCAATGAGAAGACTCGTGGTGCCAAGAACCGTCTCGCAGAAGTGGTGAAGCGCATGCAGAAGTGGTCTGTCATCCTTGAACGCTTCATCTCTCCTGAAGGCACCTTCCCTGTGGTGGGACGTAGCATCCCTTATCGTATGGCAACTCTCCAGCCTCTCGCACAACTTGCTTGGCGTAAGCAACTGCCTCAGGAACTTCACAATGGACAAGTCCGTTCAGCCATCACAGCTGTGGCCAACCGCATGTTCTACGGACAGGTGGAGAATCCTCTCAAAAGCGCCAAGGCACTCAGCAAGAACTACAACGAAGGCGGTTTCCTCACCATTGGCTTTGTGGGTCCTCATCCTAATGTGGCTGACTGGTACACCAACAACGGTTCGCTCTACATGACAAGCCTTGCATTCCTTCCTCTTGGCCTGCCTGAGACGGATCCTTTCTGGACAGACCCAGCCGAGAAGTGGACCAGCAAGAAGGCTTGGGAAGGTGATGATTTCCCCAAAGACCACAAGTGGGACATCAACCGCCAGATGCTTTATTGGGAGTAAACGATTGGAAATAAAAAAGAAAGGGGTGGACCATCACGGCTCACCCCTTTCTCTTCATATTTAACCAATTACCAATTTAATTATATTAATGAAATTATAATTATCTGTTGAGTCTAACAGCACCGTTCTTGATAACGAGGCCCTTGTAAGAGTCATCTACACGCTGACCAGCGATGTTGAATGTACCCTTGTTAGCCTTTGGAGCCTTCACATCTGCGATGCCTGTGAGAACCTGCTTGAAGGTTTCACCAGAGAGGTAGAAGAGTTCGAAGTCGTCCATGATTACCCAGTCAGAGCCGATAGCAGCAGTCTTGCGGATACCGATTTCAACGTTCTCACCAGAGTTGATAGTGAACTTAACCTTGTTGGTCACAGCGTCAGGATTGTTCTCGCACCACATGTAGAATCCGTACATAGAAGCAGGATAGAAGTAAGTAGTGCCGTCAATCTCGATCTGAGTATCGAATGGGTATGCGCCCTGAGCGAGGTGCTCGTAAGTAGCTGTAGCAGCCTCAGTCTCGCCTTCACCTTCAGGTGCAAGCGTCTGGATCTTGGTTGGGAATCTTGTTACAGTACCGTCACCATTGTCCTCCTCATCGTAAGCAGTAACAACCTCTTCGAAGCTGTTTGCAGTACCCTTGAGAGACTCGATAGCCTTCACGTAAACGAAGTTGTCGTTCTCACCAGCCTTAGCGAAGAGTTCAGCGTTGTGGTTCTCCCAAGCCTCTTCACCACCAGCAGTATTGAATGCGTTCACGAGGTCAGCAGTTACAGAACCACCGTCACGATAGATAGCCTTTGCACGGAGCTCGTAAGTACCAGCTGGGAGACCTGCGAGGATCTGAGAGAAGGTGAATGCAGACTTGTTCCAAAGCTCAGCGTTCTCACGGCCATATTCGTTAACTGTAGGATTGCTTCCGCAAGACCAACCCTCGATTGGCTCATCTTTACCCTGGAATGGGCCTTCAGTGAAGCTTGCGTTAACGATAACAGCTGATACATCAACTGGAGAAGTCTCTGTAGCGTCACCTGCCTTGAGTGCATCGAAGAGAGCGATGTTAGATGGCAATGCGAGTTCTGCAATGAACTTATCAAGAGTTTCAACGCTTTCACCCTTTGCGGATGCTTTGAGTGTAGCTACCTGCTTAGTAATAGCATCCTTCAAAACTGGATCATCGTAGTCAGAAGCCTTGTCGTAAGCAGCCATGTAATCGCTGTACTTGTCAGCCTGTGCATTGAGATCAGCTACACCTTCGTAAGTGTCTGTGTCAGCCTCACCAAATGCAACTGCGTTATTGTATGCAGGTGAGATGATAGCGTTAGCCTCGTCAGAAGTGTACTCCTCAAGGAGGCCTTCGTAAGTCTTAGTAGCGGTGAACTTCTTTTCAACACCCTGTGCCGTAGAGATGTAGTCTCTTGCGTCAACAGTTATAGCAATAGCTGCATCGTAAGCGTCTGCGCTGGTGAGAGGCAACTTGATAGCTGCGAGAATATCGTCAACAGCCTTCTGGTCACCCTTGAACAGGAGAGCATCTTTCAGTTCATCTATTTCAGCAATTTCTTTCTGAATCATCTTGTCGAATGGAGGATTCGTGCCGTAGAACATGAGGCGGAAACCGGTGAAGTCACCAGTAATAGAGCTCTGACCACCGATGAGGAGCTTACCGTCGCTCACCTGAACAGTACCAGTCTTGTGCTCCTGCCAGATAACTGCATTCCACTCGTACCAACCGTTGTTGGAACCAAGGATCTGCTGGCAATAGTAACCGTCTGCGTGACCTACAACAGATGCTACGCGTACTTCATCAGAGTTCTGAGCGAAGATGTTGTGGTATGGAGGCAGATTGTCATCAGACCATTTGCTGTCGTTCATATTACCACGTACAAGACCCTTCAAGCTATAGTAACCGTTAGGCAGACCAACGAGTTGCTGGCAAACACCTTCCCAATCATCATAACTGGTTGACCATCCCTGGCTAACACCAATCAGATGAGCCTGATAGTAGAGGTGATAGCTGTTTGCAGACCATCCGTCACCGAATGTCTTCAGTCTCTTATACCACTGGTTGTTAGCGCTTGCATCGGCTGCAAGTTCTACTTCAGAGCTAATGTCGGTACGAGCACCATCGTTTGTTCCATAATCTGTTGGATTACCAACATCCTGCCAAGTTTCTTCCTTGAGTGTCCAAGTACCATCCTCGTTTTGAGTTGGGTTGTACTCTGGATTCACGAACCAAGGATGCTTGATGAGGGCTGTAAAGTCCTTAGCGCCCTCCTCGTCAGGATCTTGGGTGTCGAGGTAAGCAGCACGAGCTGCAGCGAGGTCTGTGTAAACCTTATTGAAATATGCGCCTGGATCTTCACCAAGAGCATCCACATCATCAGTCTTAGCAGCAGTTACAGCAGTGTTGTATGCAGCCTGGAAGGTTGCTTTACCTGGGAAGTCAGTAGAAGCAAGCATGTCCTCAGACATTTGGATAAGTTCAATGAGGCTATTGATAGAAATCATCGTTTTTCCATACTCCTCCGTAGTGGCTTCGATGTTTTTGAGAACTGCGTCAAGTTCTGCAACAGAAGCAGCACCGTCAATTAGGTCAGTCAAGTCCATGACGAGGTCGCAGATAGCACCAGCAAAACCTGAGAAACCTGCATCGTCAGCTATATCCTGATACTCGGCAAGAGGTTCGAGTGCCGTTTTGGCATCTGCCTTGGCAGCATCCAGCTGGTCTTGTTCAGTAGCCTGACCTTGATAGATAACCTGTAAGTTACTGAATGGCAACCAGTCTTCAGAGATAGAAGCGACCTTGCGGAGACCCAAGCGAATCCATGAATCTTCCAACAAGACGATTCTCATTTCATTCCAATATCTGCCTTCAGCAAAATAAAGAATGATGGCAGGAGTACAAGATGGATAGTAAACAGTAACCTTCTCACCTTCTGCATTCGTAATCTTGTTGTTACCGTCCTTCATCCAGTCGCTGGCATCATAAAGAAGAGTTTCCTGTTCTGATGTAGCCATTGAACGAATAACGGTGTTCACTTCGCGCTGTACTTCTGATGAAGCATCTTCGCTTGCCAAGACATCTGCATAGAGATAACAATTCTTCTTGGCATTTCCCTTGTTGTAATTAGTGAAGGTGTCATTGGGGTTACCTTCACGATAGAAAGACTGTACCTTAATAGTATAAACACCTGCAGGGAACTTAACCACCTGATAGATGTCCAAGGCTGGCTTTGCGTAGAAAGAGATTACGCCGCCATTGCCCTCATTAGGTACATACTCGTTAGGGGCAACATCACCCTTCCAGTAGTTACCGAGATCAGAAATCTCGTAACGGCCATACTGGAATGTTTTGTTTTCCCATTCGCCGGAGAACGAACCGTCGCAGTCACCAAGGCCAAGTTCCGATGTTACGTCTTGTCCTTCTGACCAACCAGCTGAAGATTGCGCATTAGCTGACAACAAGCCGGCTACCGCAAGAACTAAAGTAAATAGTTTCTTCATGATAGTTTGTTGTTTTGATTAGAAAGTTTAGAAAATAGTTATTAATTAACACGAAAAATCCATTGTTAGTGAAAGACCATTGCCCAAAAGAGCGTAATCCGATGCAAAAGTAGGGAGTCTTGAAGAATTGGGCTTTCAGATATGTAACATAGTCTTCAATTTTTGATACCAGAGCACAAATTTTGCCTAAAAAGCTGAAAAAAGTCCGTTTTTCTTCATTGATAATAGAATAAAAAGCCGTAACTTTGCAACGCAAAATGAAAATCGCTCATAGGGAAGTTACAAATAATATTTACTAAATAAATCTTGTGGTGGCAGTTGGCGGTTCGGCTGTCCATCCTAATCACAAACTTAAAACATTTCTCAACCGCGAGAAAAAAATGACAGGTATGAAAAATAGAACAACTGCAGGTATTCTGGCCATCCTTCTGGGTGGATTTGGTATTCACAAGTTTTATCATGGCAACAGCAAGGGTGGTATCATCTACATCGTCCTCAGTCTCTGCTGTGGCGTAGGTGGCATTCTTGGCATCGTTGACGGTATCATCTACCTCATGGACACAGATGAGAAATACCAGGAGCGTATCGCTGCCAACAAGGTGTTTGACTTCGCGTAAATCACCACAAGGCACTATGTGCATAAGGAAAAGTTTGTTTGCTTCCTTGCAAGCAAACTTTCCTTGTTCTTAGAGATACACATTATTTATATATAATATATGTATAGAATATACCTATTTTTCTGCCTGTTGTGCCTTCCTTTGTTGTCAAAGGCACAGACTTTCTACGAGGTCAACTACACGGATGATGATGGTGTGGAGTATCTTGGATTGATGATTTACTATGATGATGAGAACTGCAAGATGCGTCTTATCACGCCTGAATCGCTTGGAGCAGACTTGGTATTCGAATCGCAGTATGTGAACTTGGTGGAGGAGAAAAGCGGAGAAGACGGCGTGGGCATCATGGCCTATTATCCCATAGAAAAGAAATTCCCCATCTTCGTGTGGTATTGGCAGGAGGATGATGCCAGCGACATCAGCGAAAAGCCTTACGTCACCTACAACATGAAGAAACTCAAGGACTATATGGAAACGGAATATTTCCGTGAGATAGGTCTTGAGGATATGGATGAGGAATACATCTCCCAGTTCTATGGAGAGGGTGAACCGGAATACCACATGATGCTCAATGGTATTAACATCGTGAAGAATCAAGAACGCCCCAATCAAGACATAGAGGTGACGGTGGATGATCCCATCTTCACCAACAACATCGAGCCTAATAATGTTGATGAGGGAGAAAACATAGCCCCTGGAGAAGGTAGCAACACGTTTGATATAGGAGGCTCCAATGCCACGATGCATTTGATTGTTGTAGCCAACACCAATGTGAGTGACATAGGCTCTGCTTGTGCCAAGGATTTGGTGAATCTGAACAGTGAGTTTGGAGGCATCGCAAAGGTGTTGGGCATGAAATATGACTTCAACGGCATCAAGGGAACGAACTACAGCAAGGAAAACCTTTCCAAACTGATACGTGATTTCAAACCCAACAGCGATGATGTGGTCATCTTTGTCTATACAGGACACGGATTCCGTTTCAATGACCAGCAGGACTACTATCCCAATATGGATCTCTGCCCCACCAGTTACGATGACCCCATGAAGAACTATGTGGCAGTCAGCGATGTCTATAAGGAGTTGGTTGGAAAAGGGGCACGGCTCAATCTTGTGTTCAGTGATTGTTGCAACAACGAAATTGGGGAGACCACACCTATTATCAGCACCAACACCTTGTTCTCGCGTTCCAACAACAATTTCGATGTGAAGAAGTTGGAGAGACTTTTTGTGGATGCCAGCGGTAGTTTGATTGCCACTGCTGCCAGCCCAGGGGAACTCTCTTGGTGTGGTGTCAATGGAGGATTCTTCACGCTGAGCCTCTTAGAGAGTCTGCGTGCTCAAATCAGTGCGCTTTCAACAGACCTCCCAGATTGGGAAACTTTGGTGGGCAATGCTTTGACGGCTGCTACAGCCAAATCGCAAAACAATGCCAACACCAAGGTGCAACATGGAATGAAAATGATCAGAATTAAACAATAATAAACCCTTCAAAACAATCTGAATATGAAACTTATTTTCAAAATTATCTTGGGCATCGTCTTGGGCGTTTTTGTGGTCTTTGGCCTTTTCACTTGTCTGGGTGGTCTTCTCGATGACGATGACAACACTCAAACCGAAGAAACTGAGGAATACGAAGAACGTATAGACGACTCTTATGACGAAGATGATACTGAAGAAAACAACATCGCACCCGGAGAGGAAAGCGATTACTCTGTTTCTAATTGGGGTGATGGTACTTGCCGTGCAATCAACACAAAACAATTCTATCAGTTAGTCGCTTCTAAGAAACAAAATGACACCTACATCGGTGAGGGTCCTTGCGTTGTTGACTTCTGGGCAGATTGGTGTGGTTATTGCAAACAGATTGACCCCTATCTGAAATCTTTGGCTAAGAAGTATCAGGGTAAGGTGCAGTTCTATAAGGTCAATGCCGATGAGAATCCAGAGTTGATGCAACTCTATGGCATTGATGGACTCCCCACGCTGTTCTTCTGTAATGGAGATGATATTCAGATAAACAGTGGCGCTTATTCGCAAGCAGAATTTGATGAAATGATTCAAGCAATGTTATAAGTGGTCTTTAATATGAGAAAGTTTGCTTTCACATTATTTATTATTATAGGAGGAGTTATGGCATCTGCACAACAAGAGACGGATACCTTGTCTGCGTTTGCTGATGCTGAGCAGGAGGCTGAATACCAGTCGTTCTATGCTGTCGATGATGACGAAGAAGCGATGAGTCGAGCCATCGTGCAAGGAGGAAGCAGCGGGAAAGTCAACACCCGGCCTGTTGAAGAGAAACCCTGCAAGATGTGGGCGATTCTGGTGGCAGATACATACGATGAGAGCATTGGCGAAGATGATGCGTATGACAACCTTGCGCTCAACAAGGAACTGAAGGCCATTGCACAATGTCTGGGCATCGAAATCAGCATTACGAATATCACGGCTAACAGAGCCTACAACAAACGCAACCTTGCTGATGCCATCACCAATCTCCGCCCTGCAGCCAATGACATCGTCTTCTTCTGTTTCAATGGACATGGGTTTCGCTGGGATGACCAGAAGGATATGTATCCAAACATCTGCATGATAGCACCCAATGCCGACCCTTACAAAAATCATGTGGCAACGACTGACATTTACAATGCCATCAAGAACAAGGGAGCACGCTTGAGTGTCATCATCACCGATTGTTGCAATTCCAAATATGGTGCCCGTGGCCCCAGACAGAGGAACAACACGCTCT
Organism: uncultured Bacteroidaceae bacterium; assembly: GCA_905234125.1. Taxonomy (GTDB): domain Bacteria; phylum Bacteroidota; class Bacteroidia; order Bacteroidales; family Bacteroidaceae; genus Minthosoma. The sequence goes on from CAJOGQ010000024.1 coordinate 20,645, forward strand.
TCAGCCGTAGTCATTCAAAGGTTAGCAAGAAGCGTATGGGAGAATTGTTCTTAGACACCAAGGGCGTGATTCTTGCCACAGCTGCTAAACCTGGTGAATACGCATGGTCTTTTGAAGGAACGGGTAGTGCCTTTACGCACTCGTTCATCTCTCAACTTCGCAAGGAAGTGGGTATGGATCGTACAGAAAACCCCAGTTGGCAACACATCATCGACAAGGCCATCGAATCGGCGCGGCAAATGACCACTTCTTGTGAGAACACGCAACATGGCATGCGCTATATGAGTATTTCTAAACAATAATCATCTATTATCAAAAACATCATGGATAAGTTTTTTTCTAATAACACATTCGTCATTGACGAGAAAATAGAGGTTTTCAAACTCTCCAATGCCTACAAGGTGTATGATGGGCAGGGACAGGAAATTGGTGCCATTCAGGAACACAAGTCTTTCTTCAATGTCATCTTAGACATGTTCTTGTCTGACAGTATGATGCCTTTCGAATTGAATATCCTCAATGCTGACGGCAAACGCATCGCGCAGTTGAAGCGAGGACTGACACTCCTCAGATCGAAGGTTCGTATCTTCAACGAGGCAGGTGCGCCCATTGGTTCGTTCAAGCACATGTTCTCACTGGTGAATCCGAAGTTCATCCTTATGGATAATGAGGGTAGGGAAATAGCTACAATCAAAGGCGACTGGGCGGCTTGGAACTTCGAAATCACGGATACAGCAGGTCAACGCATCGGTCGAGTTGACAAGAAATGGGACGGTCTGGCAAAGGAGCTCTTCACCACAGCTGATAAATATGTTGTCAACATTGAACCTTCTGTGACAGATGAGAACCAGCGTATCGCTATTGCATCAGTGGCAGCCGCCATTGACATGATTCTGAAGGAGGGATAAGCCCCTCCGAAAGAGGGTAGGGTTGAGAGTTTAGAGATTAGAGTTTAGGGTTTAGGGATTAGGGCTGAGAGTTCATCTACAATATCTTTAGCCACTTCGACCTTGCTCTTGAGCGGATAATCTTTCTTGCCTTCAGCTGTGATGATGGTGATCTTGTTAGTATCCGTCTGGAACCCGGCACCCTTGTCTTTCAGACTATTCAGCACGATGAAATCGAAGTTTTTCTTCTTCAACTTAGCTTGTGCGTTCGATTCTTCATCATTTGTTTCAAGGGCAAACCCCACCAAGGTTTGTCCTTCTTTTTTTATCTGTCCCAACGATGCAGCGATGTCAGGATTGGGTTTCAGACGGATGACCAAATCGTCACCTGTCCTTTTAATCTTTTGATCCGCCCTCGTCTCTGGTGCATAATCGGCGACAGCCGCACAAAGGATGGCAGAATCCATCGAAGGATACCGCTCTTTGCAAGCCTCATACATCTCTTGAGCACTCTCCACATCAATGCGATGAATGTTGGGATGATGCACTTGCATGGAAGAAGAGACGGGGCCACACACCAATTCCACTTGGGCACCCCGTTGGGCACATTCATTCGCTAAAGCAAAGCCCATCTTACCAGAGGAGTAATTGCCGATAAAACGAACGGGGTCTATTTTCTCATAAGTGGGACCAGCCGTGATGAGAATCTTCTTGCCCTTCATGCTTTCCTGCTGAGAGAAGAACTTTTCCAGAACTGCCACAATGTTCTCAGGCTCTTCCATACGTCCCTTTCCCTCCAGCTTTGAAGCCAAGAACCCCGTGCCTGGCTCGATGATATGGTTGCCATATGACTGCAGGGTCTTCAGGTTCTGTTGTGTGGAGGGATGAGCATACATATCCAAGTCCATCGCAGGAGCAATGAACACGGGAGCCTTCATCGACAAGTAGGTGGTAATCAACATGTTGTCTGCCACACCATTCGCCATCTTGCCGATGGTGGAGGCTGTGGCGGGGGCAATGAGCATCGCATCAGCCCAAAGTCCCAAGTCCACATGTGAGTGCCAAGTGCCATCACGTTGCGAGAAAAATTCGCTGATGACAGGTTTGCTCGTCAATGCCGAAAGGGTGATGGGGGTGATGAACTCCTTACCCGCAGGGGTGATGACCACCTGCACCTCTGCCCCTTTCTTGATGAGTTGGCGGATGATGAGGCATGACTTGTAGGCGGCGATGCTGCCCGTAATGCCAAGAACGATTTTCTTGCCTTGTAACATTATATATTATTTAGTCTTTCAGCATCATGGGCATCAAGAGCATGATGAGGTCTTCAGTCTCATCCTGTTCAGCAGGGGTGATGACTCCAGCTCGGCTTGGGTCTGCCAATTCGAGCACGATGTCGGTGCTGGTGATGCTGTTGAGCACATCGATGAGGAATGGGCCATTGAAGCCGATACTCATGGCCATACCCTCATATTCGCACATGATATGCTCTTCTGCAGATGTGGAGAAGTCCAAATCCTGAGCGGAAATGGTAAGGGTGCCCTGATCCACATGAATCTTGATTAATGCACTACTCTGACTGGCAAAGACACTGACGCGACGAAGCGCACTGATAAATGCCAGACGGTCAGCCGTCACACGGAAAGGATTGTCAGTGGGAATGACCGAATTATAGTTAGGATAGCGTCCTTCTATCAGACGGCAACTGATGACATAATCCTCCATCTGCAACTCGGCATTGCGATCATCGAAGCGTACCACCACGTCACCTTCAGCCTTTGGCAACACGGCCTTCAGCAACAAAGCTGGCTTCTTGGGCAAAATGAAAGCGGATGGCTCATCGGCATGAACGGAGAAGATGCGGTTGCGCACCAACTTATGACCGTCACTTGCTACAAATGTGATGTTCTCTGGAGTCATGTCAAAATAGATACCGTTCATCTGAGGACGGAGTTCATCGTCAGCTGCTGCAAAGAGGCAACGGCTGATGCCGTTCAGCATGATTTGCGAATCTATCACGATACTACGTGCTGACTCGTTCATCCCTGTAGGCATGGGGAACTCGTAACCATTCTGTCCAATGAGATTGTACTTACCATTCTGGTAGTTGATTTCGATGGCAAACGTATTGGCATCGACATTGAACGTGATGGGTTGCTCAGAGATCTCCTTGATGGAGCTGATGAGTTGCTTGGAGCCGATGGCAAATTTACCTTCGCCTTCTGCGTCGGTCACCTCCAACTTGGTAATCATGGTGGTCTCACTGTCAGAAGCTGTCATTTTCAGCATTCCGTCAGAAAGTTCAAAGAGGATACAGTCGAGAATTGGCAGGGCATTTTTGGAACTCTGCACTCGACTTATTGTCTGCAAGCGATTGCTGAGACTGGTGCTAGAAACATTGAATCTCATATAAAAAAATATTTATTTGCACACAAAGTTAGGGAGAAGTTTTGACAGTACAAAAAAAATCCGTACTTTTGTGCCAAAATTTTAATAATGTATAACAATTCATTGCAAAAATATGGAATTTACTGGAAGAATTATTAAAGCACTTGAGCCTCGCTCGGGTGTATCGGCGAGAACTGGCAACCCTTGGAAAATGCAAGATTTTGTCATCGAAGAGGCCATGGGTCAGTTCCCAAAGCGAATGGTGTTTAATGTGTTTGGAGAGGACAACCTCAACCGCTTCAACATTCAGGAGGGACAAGAAGTGACTGTTTCCTTCGATGTCAATGCACGTGAGTACAATGGAAGATGGTTTAATGACATCCGTGCTTGGAATGTCGTACCAGCAGTTCAGGCACAGCCTGTTGCAGGAGCTCAACCTGCTGCTCAGCCTGCAGCGCAAGCCGCTCAGCCTGTTGCCCCATTCCCCCCAGCAGACTCAGCACCCTCGGCACAAGCCACATTTGAAACTGCTGCCGACGATTCGAGCGACCTTCCTTTCTGATTAGGACGGGAAAGAGGTAAGAAAAGTGGGTGTGCCAACTTGGCGCACCCACTTTCATTCTCTTTCTAAGAGTTAGTATTAGTTGACAGCTGTGTCAAGACCTGCACCGGCCTTAAACTTAACCACCTTCTTAGCAGGAATGGAGATTTTAGCCTTGGTTGCTGGGTTGATACCTTCGTGAGCTGGACGTTCAATAACTGAGAATGTTCCGAAACCGATGAGTGGAATCTTTTCACCAGCCTTGAGTCCTTCAACAATTGCGTCAATACAAGCATCAAGAGCTTTCTTTGCTTCTGGCTTGCTCAAACCTGCCTTACCAGCGATGGCATTTACGAGATCTGTCTTGTTCATAAAGTTAATTATTAAATTAGGTTTATAAATAAAGTTGATTGGGTTGTTTATCTCTTGCAGAGCCCTTAAAATAGGCTTCAATGGGTTGCCCATCAGCAACTTTGTTGCAAATATAAGGCATATATTTTCGTAAACAAATAAAAATGGCAAAAAAATGTTGAAAAAACTCAAAAAAAACTTTATTTTCCTTCATTTTGCCCTTTAATAGGCGGAAAATCCGTAATTTTGCACCCAAATTAAGAAAGTGAGACATATAATAATAATAAATGTAGGGATTGTATGAGAATGACTCCTGCCGTCAAGGTAATTTTGATTATAAATGTAGTGTTCTACGTGTTGACTTACTGGGTCACCCCCTTCGTTGCTTTGGACGGACACACTGACTGGTTCCTCAACTTCAATGCGCTGCATCCGATAGGGTATAGCGGTTTTGCCATCTACCAGTACATCACTTATATGTTCATGCATGGTGGTTGGTGGCATCTGTTCTTCAACATGTGGTCGTTGATGATTTTTGGCAATGCTGTCGAACAGCAGATTGGTACCAAACGTTTTTGGTTCTACTATCTGATGTGTGGCATCGGAAGTGCTTTGGTCAACCAATTCATCACCTTCTTGGGCATCATTCCACCTTCTCAATTGGTGGGTGCATCTGGTGCCATCTATGGCGTCATGGCAGCGGCAGCCTTCTTCTTCCCGAACGCAAGGCTGTTCATCATCCCCATCCCATTCCCCATCAAACTGAAATACTTGGTAGGTTTCTATACGCTTGTGGAGATGTATCTCGGCATTACGTCCATCGATGGTGTGGCACACTTTGCCCACTTGGGAGGCATTTTGGTGGGAGCCATCATCCTCTTCATCTGGCGAATGCAGGAGAAGAGGCAGCCAAAGAACGGAGGAGGATACTACAGAAACGCCTCTTCTTCCTATGGCTCTTCATCCTATGGTTCTTCTTCCTATAGTTCTTCATCCTACGGCTCTTCATCCCACTACGACAAGGAAGAGGGCTTCTGGGACAAGTTGAAGAAGGGCTTTAGTGGCAAACGCACTCCCAAAATGCGTGTGATGAATGTGCGTGAAACCAATCACGAGGATCATGAATACAATCGCAAGAAGGTGCAGGACAATGAGGAGATAGACCGTATTCTTGACAAAATCCGCAAGAACGGTTATCAGAATTTGTCTGACAGCGAGAAGGCCACGCTTTTCAATGCGAGCAAAAAAATGAGGGGAGAGGAATGAAACTGCTGAAGAAAATACCCCTGTTCATCTTCATTGCCATCAACCTCCTTTTTGTGGTGGCAATGATTTTTTGTGCCTACACCTCCATGCTCCCACCTCAGGACTATCCCAAATTCTCTTACTTTGGGCTGATGTTCCCTGTTTTTCTTGCTGTCAACATCCTCTTTGTCCTGTTCTGGCTCGTGTTCAAGTGGAAGTGCATCATCATCCCTGTCGTGGGGATGTTGCTTTGTGCGCAGAGCATCCGTGCCTACATTCCTATCAATGTGGAGGTGAATCCTCCAGCTGGGTGTCTCAAAGTCTTGTCTTATAATGTGATGAGCTTTGGCGATGACAAGAGCATGCCTTGGGAAGAGAATCCCATTGTCCAGTATCTGGCCAAGAGCGATGCTGACTTCATTTGTCTGCAAGAGGCGACGAACTCTTACGTTGAGAAGGCCTTCGCCTCTCTTGAGAATCTCTATCCCTATCGCCACATCGAGAAAGACCCTGACAGTTTCGTGGCCTTTCTGTCGAAATATCCCATTGTTTCCAGCAAGAGGATTGACTATGAGTCCATCAACAACTGCTCCATTGCGTATGAAGTTGCTGTCGAGGGTGACACCGTCGTCTTCATCAACAACCATCTCGAGTCCTATCGCTTGAGTCCTGAAGACAAGGAAGATTACCGTTCCATCATTCGCAACTACAAGAACCCGGAGGAGAACCACTCCGAAACCAAATACATCAGTCTGACGGAGAAACTTTCCATGCACGACTCCATTCGTGGCATCCAGACTGACTCTGTAGCCAAATTCATCGAGGGGAACAAGCATCGCCCCATGATCGTGTGTGGTGATTTCAACACTTCGCCGATCTCCTACACCCATCGCCGACTGACTGAATATCTGAACGATGCCTACACCCGGACTGGCAATGGGGTGGGGAACAGTTACAACCGCAGTGGCATGTATTTCCGCATCGACAACATTCTGGTCAGTCCTGACATCACACCCTATGGGGCAATCGTGGATAAGTCCATCAAGACAAGCGACCATTACCCCATTTTCTGCTTTATTAAATGGAAAGAATAAGCGTTTGTTTGTGAAGAAACAAACATTTAATGGTGCTTAAGTGAAGATTTTTGTGTGAAATTGATACCTATTTCTAAAAAAATACATACCTTTGCACCTTGAATTGTCCCGATTTCTTCACATTATTATATATAAAGAGGAGATTTGGGGCATTTTATGGGCTATGTGATGTCGGTTTTTCGGCATAAGACAAGCCCTCTCAAAATTGACAAAAAGCAACATATAACAATCAAAATAATTAATTAATTTATCAACAAAATGCAAAACAAGGGATTTGTAAAGTTTTTAGCAGTGGCGTTGACCCTCATCTGCCTCTTCTACCTTTCCTTCTCTGTTGCCACAAGTTACGTGGAGAACAAAGCAGCGGAAATGGATGAGGAGGAAGCAGAGTTGTACTTGGATTCGTTGAACTCGACTCCATTCTACTTGGGTAGCTACACGCTGAAGGACTGCCGCGAGACAGCAATCGGCCTTGGTCTTGACTTGAAGGGTGGTATGAACGTCATCCTCGAAGTGAGCGTGCCTGAAGTTGTCAAAGCATTGGCAGACCACAAAACTGACGAGGCTTTCCTGAAGTCTGTTGACGAAGCAGCCAAGGAAGCACAAGAGAGTCAGAGCGATTTCATCACACTTTTTGTCAAGGCTTATAAAAAGAATGCTTCTGGTAAGCCACTTGCGACAATTTTCGCCACCCAGCAACTCAAGGGTAAGGTGAATACCAACAGCAGCGACGCTGATGTGGAAAAGGTGCTTCGCCAGAGTGTGGACGAGGCCGTGGACAACGCGTTCCTCGTGCTCCGTACCCGTATTGACCGCTTTGGTGTCGTTCAGCCCAACATTCAGAAGATTGAAGGTCAGAGCGGACGCATCATGGTCGAGCTTCCTGGCATCAAGGAGCCAGAGCGTGTACGTAAGTTGCTCCAGGGTAGTGCGAACCTCGAGTTCTGGGAGACATACGATGCTCCTCAGGTGACTCCTTACCTCTCACAGCTCAATGCGGCTCTCCGCAATGGTGGCGTGAGCGAGGAGGCTGCCGATTCTGTGGCTGCTGACACAGTGGCTACTGAGCAGGTGGCAGAGAAGGTCGATTCAGCCAAGAACGGCACCAACGTGCTGGCTCAGGTGAATGCTTCTGAAGAGCCTACAGTTGCTTCCAAGGCTTCTGAGGCTGCCAAGAAGGAGAATCCTCTCTTCGCCATGCTTCAGCCCACAGGTGCTCAGCGTGGTTGTATGGTGGGTTTTGCCCAGGCACTCGACACCGCTGAGATCAATGCCATCCTCAATTCTGATTTGGCCAAGCAGATTTTCCCTGCCGACCTCTCTCTCAAGTGGGGTGTGAAGTCTTACGACAAGGCAGGCAAGATCTTCGAACTCTATGCCATCCGCATCACGGGTCAGAATGGCCGTGCACCTCTCGAGGGTGAAGTGGTGACAGAGGCCAAGGACGAGTATGACCAGTTTGGTAACCCTGTCGTGACCATGAAGATGAACACGGAAGGTGCTCGTAAGTGGGCTGCGCTCACTGAGGCCAACGTGAACCACTGTGTGGCAGTTGTGCTCGACAACCTCGTGTACAGCGCTCCTAACGTGCAGAACAAGATTGATGGTGGTAACACCCAGATTTCTGGTAGCTTCACCACCACCGAGACCAAGGACTTGGCCAACGTGCTTCAGTCTGGTAAGATGCCTGCTCCTGCTTCCATCATTCAGGAGGACATCGTAGGTCCTACCCTCGGTGCTCAGTCCATCAAGGCAGGTTTCATTTCTTGCATCGTCGCCTTCATCGTGCTGATGTTCTACATGGTTCTCATGTACGGTGTGCGTGAAGGTATGGTGGCCAACTGCGCCCTGATGCTCAACTTCTTCTTCTCATTCGGTATCCTCACCTCCCTCGGTGCAGCCTTGACCATGTCTGGTATCGCAGGTATGGTGCTCACCCTCGGTATGGCCGTCGATGCCAACGTGCTCATCTACGAGCGCACCAAGGAAGAGATGCGTGGAGGCAAGAACATCGTTGCCGCTGTGTCAGCAGGTTACAGCAACGCTTTCTCAGCCATCTTCGACTCTAACGTGACAACCATCCTTACGGGTGTCATCCTTTATAACTTCGGTACTGGTCCAATCAAGGGTTTCGCAACAACCCTCATCATCGGTATCGTCTGCTCCTTCTTCACGGCTGTTTGGTTGACCCGTATCGCCTACGAGCACTTCCTCAACCGTGGCAAGTGGCAAGACCTTAAGTTCACCACCAAGTTCTCGCAGAACATGATGAAGGACACGAAGTTCAACTTCATGGGCAACTACAAGAAGTCCTTCATGATCTTCGGAGCTTTCCTCCTCATCTGCCTGGCCAGCTTCGGCATCCGTGGTTTGAGCCAGTCCATCGACTTCACAGGTGGTCGCAACTACAAGGTTGAGTTCGTCAAGGTGGTTGAGCCAGAGGCTGTCAAGAACGCCATCGTGAAGAAGTTCGAGGCCAACAACAAGAACGACGAGGCCATCAACGTGACTGTCATCGCTCTGGGTACAGAGGGCAACAATGTTCGTGTATCGACCAACTTCAACATTCAGGACAACAGTTCTGAGGCCGACACGAAGATTGAGTCACTCCTCTACCAGGCATTTGTCGATGGTGGCATGGTCGACGCTTCTGTCACCGAAGAGGCATTCCTCGACCGCGACAACCGTGCAGGTGGTTCAATCGTGTCTTCTCAGAAGGTGGGGCCAGCTATTGCATCCGATATCCTTCGTGGTGCTGTGCTCTCCGTACTCTTCGCCATCGTGGTTATCTTCGTCTATATCCTCATCCGCTTCCGCAATGTGGCATACTCAGTCGGCTCTATCGTGGCTCTGACGCTCGATACCGTGCTCGTCATCGGTATGTTCTCCATCTGCTACGGTTGGATTGGATTCTCCCTCGAGGTTGACCAGACGTTCATCGGTGCCATCCTGACCGTGATCGGTTACTCCATCAACGATAAGGTGGTCATCTTCGACCGTATCCGCGAAGTCTTCAAGAACTATCCGAAGCGTGACCGTCAGCGCATCTTCAACGATGCCTTGAACAGCACCCTCGCACGTACCATCAACACCTCCGTATCTACGTTCATCGTGCTGTTGGTTATCTTCGTGCTCGGTGGCGACAGCATCCGCGCCTTCTCCTTCGCCATGATGCTGGGTGTCATCATCGGAACCAGTTCTTCACTCTTCATCGCCGCTCCTACTGCCTACCTCGTCATGGGTGCCCGCATCAAGGAGGCTGAAGAAGAGACTGAACCAGCTAAGTAATATTCAGTGAAAAAAGAATAGTGAAAAGTGAAAAATCTATTCTGCCAACCACTCGGATGGGCGATACATAGGTTTTTCACTTTTCTTTTTTATCATAAAAGGTTTACAAACACAACGATATGAACAAGATTCGAGTAGTCATCGTTGGTTATGGCAATATTGGAAAATATGCCCTCGAAGCCATTGAAGCCTCTGAGGACATGGAGTGTGTGGGCGTCGTTCGTCGCAATGGCGAAGCCAACAAGCCCGCCGAACTGGCCAACTATCCAGTAGTCAAGAACATCTCCGAGCTCAAGGATGTGCAGGTGGCCATCCTTGCCACCCCCACCCGCAAAGTGGAGGAATATGCCAAGCAGTGCCTCGCACTCGGCATCAACACCGTCGATTCCTTCGACATCCACACCCAGATTGTTGACCTCCGCCGTTCGCTCAGCGCTGTAGCCAAGGCCAACAACGCCGTCAGCATCATCTCCGCAGGTTGGGATCCAGGTTCCGACTCCATCGTCCGTTCGCTCATGGAGAGCCTCGCCCCCAAGGGAGTCAGCTACACCAACTTCGGTCCCGGCCGTTCCATGGGTCACTCCGTTGCCGTGCGTGCCATCGAGGGCGTGAAGGACGCACTCTCCATGACCATTCCCGTGGGCACAGGCATCCATCGCCGCATGGTCTATGTGGAGCTTGAGGAAGGAGCCGACTTCAAGACCGTTGAGGCAGCCATCAAGGCCGACCCCTACTTCGTCAACGATGAGACCCACGTGACGCAGGTTCCTTCTGTCGATGCCCTCAACGATGTGGGTCATGGCGTCAACCTCGTCCGCAAGGGCGTCAGTGGCAAGACCCACAACCAGCTCTTCGAGTTCGACATGAAGATCAACAACCCTGCCCTCACAGCTCAGGTGCTCGTCAACGTAGCCCGTGCTTCCCTCAAGCAGCAGCCCGGCGCCTACACCATGATTGAGATTCCCGTCATCGACATGCTCTGTGGCGACAAGGAAGAACTCATCCGTCACCTCGTGTAACACACATATTATAAATACTCAACTTTCGCAAGTTGAGTTAAGGAGCAAGGAGCGAGGGGCAAGGAGCAAGAGGATACCTTGCTCATACATAGCGAGAAGACAAACCAAGAGGTGAGAGAATGTGTAAGTGCATTCTCCCACCTCTTTCCGTTCTTATGCCATTGGCTCCCCCAAGTGGTGGGCAGGGGTCAACCAATCAGTCCCATGCACGAAGTCGTGCCCATAGCAGTCAGCGCAGCCGTCAGAATCGAAATCGCAATCTGAATCACAGCCTTCCAAAATTCCTTGCTTTTCATTGCTTCTTTAGAGTTTAGGGTTTAGAGTTTAGAGATTAGGGGGAAGACAAACATCGCGTTAGCCTACTCCCTCCCCATTACGGGGGAGGGTTGGGGAGAGGGTCTGTTACCCTCCGAATCCGCCGCCTTCTGGTGGAGGCCCGTCATTGCCCTCATTGCTGGTGTTGCCGGTGTTCTCACCCGTGTTCTCGCCGGTGTTCTCGCCGGTGTTCTCACCCTCGTTGTCCTCCACCTCGCCGGGGTCGGTAGAGGTGACGCGCTTCACTTCCTTGCCCGTGCGGTCGTAGCAGGTGATTTGGATGGTGGTGTTGGCCAGCTCGTCCTTCAGGTCGGTGCTGGGGGTGAAGATGATGCGGCGGCTCTTGATGAGCGAGGTCTTCACCTTGTTCACGTCGTCCACCGACTTGGCGCGGAGGCCGAATCGCATCGTTCCCAGTCCGGGCAGAGCCACGCTGTGACCCTCAGTCGCCCATGCCTTGATCACTTCGCCGGCGGCGTCCCAGCAGGCCTGCATCACGCCTCGGCTCACTCCCGAGCGGAGTGCAGCTTCCTTGATCACCTTCTCCTG
>CAJOGQ010000025.1 GCA_905234125.1 uncultured Bacteroidaceae bacterium
CAACACCAGTATGCGAAATACTTCATTTAAGGCAATCAGCATATTAGACTTGCCAGAAGCATTCGAACCATACAGGATGCCTAATTTATACAAGAATACACCATCGGCAACTTCTGTAACAAGTTCCGACGATGGTCCCTTAGCTAAGAAATTCAATTTTTGCTTGTCTCGAATAGAAAGGTAATTTTTTACCCAAAAATCTCTTATCATAGAAGCGGTATTTGTGATATTATTGTATTTTCGATACAAAATTACATATTATTTTCTTTTCAATCAAATAAATTTGGATAAATTTTGTAATTATCCTACGATTTTGTATATATTTAACTCTGTATTGTGTGTAGAGATAGCAGATTTGTACAATTTACTGTCCAAAGTTGTTGCCCGATAATACAATCTTCTTGTACATCAACAAGGGGAGTGCATTGGATAGTAGTTCGTAATTCCAACCTCTTGACATAATCACACGCGCGTTTATACTGATATGGTATTATCATCGTCTGCGAATTTGTACATCAAGACCCGTATGTCCTCAATGTACAACTGCGACAGTGTCGCAGTTTTGAATTACTATCGAAGAAACAATCCACATAAGCCAATTAAAAAAACTGCACATTTTTATGTTTCTTGTGGTTTGCAAAAGTTAAATACGTTAAATCTTCGTCTTTTTCATTCTCCATCAAATCCACGCAATCACTTTTCTACCGTTTTAATCAAAACAAATTGGTACACAATAAGTTACAAATACTCTGGATGATTATAATTATAGTTTCCATCATGATATTGTCTATGGTATACAAAAACCAGGAAAAGAGCTGCTTGTTGATGGCGTCCTTTATGAATATTATCCTGATAAAACAGCGATTCTTCTGAAAGGATCCGTAGTAGGTGCGTACGAAATTCCAAGTACAATTCAGACGGAAGGTGGTGAATGTAGAGTTATTGCTATAAAAGAGAGAGCATTCGAGAATTGTTCGAATCTCACTTCGTTGGTTGTCCCTGATAATGTCAAATCTATTGGCGATGGTGCATTCTATAATTGTTATAAATTATCTTCTGTAACTCTTCCTAATAGCATTAGATTTATCGATAATCAAACTTTTGCTTATTGTAGTAACCTGACCTCTATTGCAATTCCGTCCCACGTTCAATCAATCGGGAGCAACGCTTTCAATGGATGCGGAAAATTAGAAACTTTAACTATTCCGCAAAGCGTCAATTTTATAGGATGGTATGCCTTTAATGGTTGTGCAAGTTTGACTTCAATAATAGTTGAGAATGGCAATCTTAAATATGATTCGCGTAATAATTGTAATGCGCTCATTGAGACAGCGACGAATACCTTGATTAAAGGTTGCAATAATACCATTATCCCCGATGGCATCACATCCATTGATGATTATGCCTTTTATCAGTGTAGTGGTTTGAACTCTATTGTTTTTCCTTCCAGCGTGACTTCCATCGGAGATTATGCTTTTTATGGGTGTAAGCAACTGACGGATCTTAACATTCCTAAAAATGTTGTTTCTATAGGAAGTAGTTGGGGACGTGTTTTTGCAGGCTGTAGCAATTTGACTTCAATAATAGTTGAAAAAGGCAATCTTAAATATGATTCTCGTAATAATTGTAATGCACTCATTGAGACAGCGACGAATACCTTGATTCAAGGTTGCAATAATACCATTATCCCCGATGATATCACATCCATTGGAGATATGGCTTTCGATAATTGTAGGGGATTGGTGTCGGTCACTATTCCAGATGGTGTCACAAGCATTGGTGACTTTGCCTTTGAATGGTGTACTAGTTTAACCTCCATCAATTTTCCCACAGGATTGAAAAAAATAGGGAAATATGCATTTAATGCATGTTTGAATATATCCTCTGTTGTGTCGAAGACAAGGAATATTTTTGCCTTTGGTACAGATGCATTCAACGGTGTTAATTATTATTCACCCTGTGTTCTCACTGTTCCATACGGAACAAAAGATGCATATATTGCAGCAGGGTGGACGGAGAATGTTTTTAAAGGAGGAATTGTGGAAGCTCCATATGCTCTAAAGATTGCTGATGTGGACGGGAATGAAAAGGTGACCATTACAGATGCTGTGGCTATCGTGAGTCATATCTTGGGCGATGACATCAATGGTTTTGTAGCTGCGGCTGCTGATGTGAATGGAGACGGGAGAATCACCATCACGGATGCTGTGGCTGTGGTTGATATGATTCTGAGTGTGGTAATGCGTCCGTCAAAGTACGGAGAGACATGGAAGACAATACGCTCGACCCACAATAGAACACATTTTTATTTATTAACATATTTCTAATTTAAATTATTATCAAAATGAAAAAGAATTTTTTAATGTTGCTCACAGTCTTGGTTGGCTTTGTGTCTGCCCATGCTGCCAATGGCTTGACTGGGAGCGAGGCCAGCATCCCACAGGGAAAGGTTGGCACAATCAGCATTTTGCTGAACAATGACGACTATGTGTTTACGGCATTTTCCTTCAAGCTTACCCTTCCTGAAGGTTTGAGCTTCGTGCTGAACGACAAGGGGAAACCAACCTTTGAGAAGGGGACACGCTTTGATGAGAGCCACACGCTGTCCTCTGGTGTTTCGGAACAGTCAGCCACTTTTACCTGCCTGTCAGGAGAAAAGATGCCTATTACAGGCAAAAGCGGTATGCTCATAGATGTCTATGTCACGTCTAATGCCGAATTGGCTGTGGGCACAGAGTTGTCTGCCACACTGAGTGAAGTGACGTTCACCACCACGAGTGTGGAGGAAGTTGTTTTTCTTGATGCGACAGTGGATATCACCATCGCAGAGCCCCGTCTCATTTTTGATGAGAAAAGCACTACACTGCCCACCTACACAGCAGGGGACAAGGACAATGTGAGAATGAAGCGAACGATCAATGCCAACGAATGGAGCACCATCGTATTGCCTTTCACGCTGACCAAGGCCAAGGCAGAGGCAGCGTTTGGCTCTGATGTGCAGTTGGCCGAATTCACTGGATTTGAAGTGGATTATGGTGACGATGACGAGAATGTCATTCCACTGGGCATCACGATGAATTTTGCTGAATATACCATGAGCGCAAAAAAGGGTATGACAGGAGGTAAGCCTTTCCTCATCAAGACCACGAAGAAAATTGAACAATTCGATGCAGATGAGGTTACTTTGTTTGATGCTGTGACAGATGTGACGAAATCAGATGATTTTGATACTGCAGGCAAGATGACTGGCACTCTGGTGAAGAGCGTGATTCCTGAAGATGGATTGTTCCTCAGCGAGAATAAGTTCTGGTACTCAACAGGTGCAACGAACGTAAAGGCCTTTCGTGCATGGTTTGAGTTGGGTGCTGTACTTGATAAAGAAACAGACTTTTCCGCGAAAGTTCGCTTCACGATTGATGAGGCTACAGGCATTAAAGAATTGAAGAAAGGAAAAGTTGAAGGATTGAAGTTGGGTTGGTACACGTTGGATGGTCGCAGGCTCAGTGGCAAGCCAACAGCGAAAGGTACTTATATCAATAATGGCAGAAAAGTGAATGTACGTTAATGTTTCATTAAAAGAAGAAGACAATGAAAAAGATTTATATGGCTCCTAAGATGGAGTGTCTGAAGATAGAAGATGTACAACCTCTGTGTGCCAGTGGCGTGGGAGGTAGTGGAATCTCTGGTGCCCCTGGTTATGGTGGCAAAGACCCTGGTGGCAAAGAACCATCAGCCAAGGAGATTGCAGAATTTGAAGACGCAATAGATGGTCTTCTTTGGTAAAACTGAATATAGACCCTAATGAAAGAGGACGGCACACAGGTTAGTGTACCGTCCTCTTTTACTTTCAACCCAATCGGTCATTTGAGTTGACTGTTGTCTTGTGTACGCCGGATGAAGTCTTTCAATCGGTTCCACACTTCTTCTTGGCTGATGAGGGCATATTGCTGTTCATTGTTCATCTTGGCCAAATCGGCTGATGTGGCAAGGTCGGCAGGTGAGATTCCTTCGGCAGGTATGCTGTTTTGAGGAATCCAAACCGTCTTGCTGTTGGCTGGGGCACAAATGACGAATGAGGGACATCCTGTGGCGTGCATGATGTGACGGGCACCTCCTTCGTTGCCAAAGAAGAGGGAAATGTAGTAACCCATCGCCACCAGTTCGCGTGAGGAACGTGCCTGAACATCGATGAAAACCTTCAGCGGACAGCCTAACTTTTTATACACACGGAGGGCATTCTCTGCTTCTTGGCCTGGGGCGTAGTTGAAGATGATTTGGTAATTGGGGTACTCCTGCATGAATTGTTGCAATACCCACACCATGCGGTCTTCGTCCCAAACCTTCGATGCCAACTTGGCTGTGACGTTCGCCAGCATGATAGGTTTCTTCAGGTTGATGCCTTGCTGTCGCAGATAGGCTCCAAAGGCTTCCTTCTCTTCCTCCGTGATATGGAGAGAGAACTCCTTGACGGGTTCGATGGGCTTGATGGCATTGAGTGGAGAGGAGAAGCTGACGTCATGCTCCACCATCGATTTCTTCCCACAAGGTGGTATCATGTGGTTGAAGGCCAGACGGGTGTAACTCTTCTTCACTCCAATGCGATAGGGCGTGTGGGGTGAGAAACGTGCAAACAGCATCGTGTTGGCTGTGCTACGCATGTCGATGATGACATCGTAGTGGGTATGATGGACAATTTCCCACACTCGTCTCAGATAGTGAACAAAGTTATGACGTTCTTCCTCTGCGAAGGTGATGATTTTGTCGATGGAAGGATGCCCCTGAAACAGAGGCGCGATCTTCTCGTTCAGCACAAAATGAATCTGTGCTTCTGGAAAGTTGTGACGCAGGGTGTTGAGTAGCGATGTGGCGAGAATGGCGTCACCCATCTGCCTGAAGCGTACGACAAGTATATTCATAAGCCAAAGACAAATTTGTTGATGGGGGCAAAGGTAACACTTTTTAAGTTAAAAAATAAAAGTTAAAAGCTAAAAGTTAAAGTTACCTATATATATTAAGGGGGTAATCATCACTTTTTTTAGTTTTTAGTTTTTAGTTTTTAGTTTTTTTCCCTACCTTTGCCCCCATGGAAAGGAAAACGGTCTTGCTGGACCTTAGTGACATCGGCAACCCGACCAGCGGTTTTGGTCAGATAGCCAAGAACTATGCAGAGTGGTATTCGGCGATGGAGGATGAGACGCTGAAGTTTCATTTTCTGTTGCCTCCTGCCTATGAAAAGGACTTTGGTCCCTTGGTGGAGACGAGTCATTTTCGGCGTAAGTTTCACAAATGGTTCAGCAAGGGTCTCCCAACGGTGGATTTGTGGCACTCGACCACCCAGCAACAACTGAAACGCAAACGTGGAAAGTGTGGGAAGTTTGTGCTGACCATCCATGACCTCAACTACCTGACCGAAAAGAACTGGATTCGTCAGCAGAAGCACAGGCTTGTGTTGCAACATGCCATCAATCAGGCTGATGCCATCACCTGCATATCCAAGTTTGTGGGCAGGCAGATTGAGGAGCAGTTCAACCTGAAGGGCAAGTCCGTCAGGGTCATCTACAACGGAGTGGAGGATATCACAGGACAGCCTGAGGCTAAACCCACCTTTGCAACTGGCAGACCGTTCTTCTTTGCCATCGGGCAGATACGTCCGAAGAAAAACTTCCACCTGCTGGTGGACATGATGAAGGAGTTTCCTGACCACGACCTCTATGTGTGTGGCGACGACCATTTTGCCTACTCCAAGGTGGTGCGCGAACACATCGAGGCACTTCCCACCAAGAATGCTGTTCTGGTGGGCAAGATCACGGGTGAGGAACGTGTGTGGCTCTATCGGCATTGCGAGGCCTTCCTTTTCCCCAGCGTGGGTGAGGGTTTTGGACTTCCAGCCATCGAGGCGATGCAGTTTGGCAGAGCTGTGTTCATCTCTTCGGCCACTTGCTTGCCAGAGATATGTGGTGATTGTGCCACCGTGTGGGAGAATCTCTCGCCAGATGAGATGGCGAAGGTGGTGAAAGCGCATCTGCCAGGATTCTATGATGATGCTGAACGGATTGAGAAGCTCAAACAGCATGCCAAAGAATTTAGTTACAAGAAGCACATCTCTGCATACATGAACTTGTACAGAGAGTTGCTTAATACATAACAATCATGCGACTGATAAATACCGCAAACTACGACATCAAAACCTTGCAGGGCAGACTTGTACCCCTGTTAGAGTGCATTGACCAGGTGTGTCGCGAACATCATCTTCGCTACTACCTGTGGGCAGGCACGATGCTGGGTGCTGTGCGTCACAAAGGTTTCATTCCTTGGGACGACGACATGGACATCTGCATGCCCCGTCCTGACTATGACCAGCTCTTGGCGCATTGTCAGGAATGGATGCCTGCACCCTTCGAAGTGGTGGGGCCTCATAACCGTCCTGACTATCCTTACCCCTTTGCCAAAGTGGAGGACTCCAGCACGACCGTTCTGGAACGTCCTGACTTCAATTTCCCAGAGGGTATCTATGTTGATATCTTCCCCCTGGATGGCATCCCCTCTGACAAATCCATCGTCAAGAGCCATCTGAAAACCTATAAGTTCTATCGCCACTTGCTTTTCTTCCGAGGTCGTGATCCCTTCAAGCATGGCAAGGGGCCACGTTCGTGGTGGCCATTGCTCATTCACAAGGTGTTCACCCTGAAGTGGCTGCAGGATAAGGTGCACAGCCTGATGACCAAGTATGCGTTTGATGACTGTGAGGAGGTGATAGATTACGACTCCAACGAGAAGGGTATCATCCGCAAAGAGTGGCTGGGTGAGCCGAAACCTTACGAATTTGAAGGCAAGACCTTCATGGGACTTTCCAAATCCGACGACTATCTGACCTGCATGTATGGAGATTACATGACCCCTCCACCCAAAGAAAAGCAGATTCAGCACAACTTTTACTATATAAATTTAGAGATGCCCTATCGGGAATTTTGTAAACAGAACAATATAACTCTTTCCACATGAAGTACAAGAACATCATTAACCCCAAGTATGAGTCACTGAAGAATTTCGTGGCAGAAATTCCAGAGAAGTTCGACAAGGAAGGAATGCTTATCTATGACTCACGTAACACGGTGAGAGTATTCAAACAGAGTGACGGCACGAAGGTGGTTGTGAAGCGTTATCATCGCTCTCCCTTCCCCCAGCGCTTTGACTACACGTTCCGTCGTCCCAGCAAGCCTAAACGCGCCTACAACTACGGACTGAAGTTGCAGGAACTAGGCATTAACACACCCACACCCATTGCCTGTATAGAAGAATACAAATGGGGACTCTACTCTCGTGGCTATATCATCACGGAGTTTTGTCCAGACCCAGACCTGCGTCTCCTTCGCGATGAACCAGAAGGTCATGATGGTCTTATCAATGCTTTGGCACGCTTCTTGGTGAAGATGCACGAGAAGGGTTTCTTGCATGGCGACACGAACCTTTCCAATTTCCTCTACCACGAAGACATCAAGTCGCCTGGTGGCTACTTCATCACCACTATCGACATCAACCGTTCCCTCTTTGTAGACAAGCCATCGAAAGAAGTCTGCATCCGCAATCTGATGCGCCTCACCCATGTGCGTCCTACGCTGACGAAGATCATCACCAAATACGCTGAATTGCGTGGATGGGATGTCGATTGGGCCATCAAATTCGTGATGCAGAAACTCGACAACTTTGAGAAGCGGATGGAGTTGAAGAAGAAACTGAAGAAGAAGTAGAGGTTTCTGGTTGAAGATTTAGAGTTTAGAGTAGAGGGTTTAGAGTATGGTTTCATTCATCGTCCTGAACTACAACACGCCACGCATTACAAAACGGTGCGTGGACTCCATTGTGAACATCTATGGAAACAAGGACTATGAAATCATCATTGTCGATAACCACAGCACCCCTGAGAACTACGCCGAGCTGGTGGCGCTTACTACCAACCTTAACTGTCAACTATCAATCGTCACCTGTCAACTGAACACGGGCTTTGGCCTGGGCAATATGTGGGGAGCCAATCAAGCTACAGGACGCTACTTGTGCTTCCTCAACAGCGACGTGCAATTGGTCGAGGACTGTATCACACCCTTGCGTGACTATCTTGCCACCCATCCTGAAGCAGGTGTCATCACCCCTCAGCAATATCGCTCCGATGGTTCCATCGCCTTCTCCTTCCGCCATAAGATGGGCATTCGTCGAGACCTCTTTGGAGATGACATCTTCGAGCACCTCTTTCCAAAACAATTCCCCAAGCGTAGCAACCTCACTCGCACGGAGCCTTTCGTTGTGTCCGAAATCAATGGCAGTTTCATGATGTTCCGTTCCGATGTCTTTTGGCAGATTGGAGGCTTCGACACCAACATCTTCCTGTTCCATGAGGAGTACGACATTGCACGACGGTTAGAATTGCACGGCTATCAAAACATTGTCTATCCCACTGTGCGGTTCCTTCATGCGCATGGAGCCACCACCAAATCATCCCCCAAGTGCATCCGTCAGGAGCGCTACATCTCCAAAATCTATTGCTACAGCAAGTATCATCATCCCCTCATGACCCTCCTCTTCCGAGCTGAGAACATCCTCTTGAAACTCTTCTCCCCCAAGAACTGGTATCTCATCCCCGTCTTTTTGCGTGGCAACGTGTTGGCACTCTCCATGCGACCCTCTATCCATCAACCAAACCCTAAACAATAAGCTGTTTCTCAAAGTGACAAATCGTTAGTTCTAAGTGAAGGGAAAAAGAATAATATAACGCCAAAGGATTATCTTTTTTGAGGATAAAACGAAAAAAAGTGGTGAAAAGTTTTGGTGGTCGGCGAAAAAGTCGTACCTTTGCACTCGCATTTGAAAAAATGCTCTTAGGTTGGCCCGTTCGTCTATCGGCTAGGACGAGAGATTTTCATTCTCTAAAGAGGAGTTCGACTCTCCTACGGGCTACCATTTTTTATGGAGATGGGTGCGAGGTCACAGCGCCATACCACATCGGACTCCTTATCAATTTGATTCAAACAAAAAGTTAAAAACTAAAAATTCAAATCAAATGGCACACCACAAGTCATGTCTGAAGCGCATCCGTCAGAACGAGAAGCGCAGACTCCACAACCGTTACTACGCAAAGACTATGCGTAATTTCCTCCGTGACATCCGTAATGAGAAGGATAAGGCTACGGCTCAGGAAATGTTCCCAAAACTCCAGAAGATGCTGGACAAGTTGGCTAAGCAGAACATCATCCACTGGAAGAAGGCTGCTAACCTGAAGTCGAACACGGCGAAGTTGATCGCTAAGATGGCATAACAGGAATAGCTAAATATTCGTAGAGAAAAGAAGACCGGAACTCGAAAGAGTTTTGGTCTTTTTTTGATGCCGAAGGAGGCAAAACAGCATCGAAATGGGGTTGTTTTGAACTTTTTTCCCCTACGGGGAAGATTTCTTTCTTTTTTCTTTTTTTATGTCACAAATAATGCGTAACTTTGTAACGTAATCCGAATAAAACAAAGAGTATATTTAAGAGAATAGAAAATGGATGAAACACAAATGAACGGGGCGGATTATTCCGCCAGTAACATCCAAGTCCTTGAAGGCTTGGAGGCTGTAAGAAAACGCCCCGCCATGTACATCGGCGATATCAGCGAGAAGGGCTTGCACCATCTCGTATATGAAACCGTCGACAATTCAATTGATGAGGCGCTGGCAGGCTTCTGCACGCACATCGAAGTGACTATCAACGAAGACAATTCCATCACGGTTCAGGATAATGGACGTGGTATTCCTGTTGACATGCATGAGAAGGAGCATCGCAGTGCCCTCGAAGTGGTGATGACTGTGTTGCACGCCGGTGGTAAGTTCGACAAGGGCTCCTATAAGGTGTCAGGCGGTCTGCATGGTGTGGGTGTGAGTTGTGTGAACGCGCTGTCGAAGCACATGACCTCTCAGGTGTATCGTGACGGCAAGGTCTATCAGCAGGAGTATGAGAAGGGTAAGCCTCTCTACGATGTGAAGGTGGTGGGCGAGACGGAGTTGCGAGGCACTCGTCAGCAGTTCTGGCCAGACAACAGCATCTTCATCACGACAACTTACAAGTATGACATTCTGGCAAACCGTATGCGTGAGCTGGCCTATCTGAATGCAGGCATCAAGATTACGCTGACGGACATGCGTTTAGACAAGAATGCTGAGGTGGGCATCGAGGGCATCCGTCAGGAGATCTTCCACAGCGAGGGCGGTCTGAAAGACTTCGTCCGCTATATCGATTCAACCCGCACTTGCCTGTTTGATGATGTGATTTATTTGAACACGGAGAAGCAGAACACGCCTATTGAGGTGGCCATCATGTACAACACCTCGTACAGCGAGAATATCCACTCCTACGTGAACAATATTAACACCATCGAGGGTGGTACGCACCTGCAGGGTTTCCGTACAGCCTTGACGCGTGTGCTGAAGAAATATGCTGACGACAACAAGATCACGGAGAAGCTGGAGAAGCAGAAGATTGAAATCAGCGGTGAGGACTTCCGCGAGGGACTCACAGCGGTCATCAGCGTGAAGGTGGCTGAGCCTCAGTTCGAGGGTCAAACGAAGACCAAGCTGGGTAACAGCGAGGTGGCTGGTGCCGTTCAGCAGGCTGTGGGTGAGGCTCTAACCTACTATTTGGAGGAACACCCAAAGGAGGCCAAGTTGGTCATTGACAAGGTGGTGTTGGCCGCTGAAGCCCGTGTGGCAGCCCGTGCAGCCCGTGAAAAGGTGCAACGCAAGAACCCGATGACAGGTGGTGGTCTGCCTGGTAAGTTGGCTGACTGCTCAGACAAGGATGCTGCAAACTGCGAGATGTTCATCGTCGAGGGTGATTCGGCAGGTGGTTCGGCCAAGCAGGGTCGCGACCGTCACTTCCAGGCCATCCTGCCCATCAGAGGTAAGATATTCAATGTGGAGCGCGTGAAGTGGCACCAGGCTTTCGAGCATGAGGAGGTGAACAACATCTTCCAGGCATTAGGCGTGAAGTTCGGCCTGAACCCAGAAGATCAGAAGGAGGCCAACTACGAGAAGTTGCGTTACTACAAGACCATCATCATGACCGATGCCGATGTCGATGGTTCTCACATCGACACCCTTCTGATGACACTCTTCTTCCGATTCCTGCCACAGCTGATTCGCGACGGTCGTCTCTACATTGCCACTCCTCCACTCTACAAGTGTACGAAGGGCAAGGTGAGCGAGTACTGCTACGATGAGGCTGCCCTCCAGCGATTCATCGACACGTATGGTGAGGGTTCAGAGGATAAGATCAAGGTGCAGCGATACAAAGGTCTTGGTGAGATGAACCCAGAACAGCTTTGGGAGACCACCATGAATCCTGAGACACGTCTCTTGAAGCAGGTGACGATTGACGATGCCGCAGAGGCAGACTACACCTTCTCTATGCTGATGGGCGAGGACGTCGGTCCACGTCGAGAGTTCATTGAGAAGAACGCCACCTATGCGACGATAGATGCATAAAAGGAAGAATATTTGAAGAATATTCTCACGCTCAGCAATGTTCAAGTAAACTTGACATTGCGTTCGCTTAATCGAATATTTCATTCAATTCTTACATATATTCTCGTGTCGACCACAAGAAGTGATTCTAAAGAGTTGACACATCTTTTACCGAAAGCAAAAAGAGGGGAGGGAAGCAATGCGATATTGCTTCCCTCCTCCACGTTTGTGAGATATGCCGTTTCTGGGGCTTTACATATTACGTCTTAGCATCACATTAGAACACAATCGTTGTGCCAGGCTCCATCACGCTCGTCTTGCTGGAACCCATGTCTGTGAGTTGACGCATGGTCTCCTTCGAACGTTTGAAGGTGGGTGAGGTCTCCACCATACTGATGACATCCTCGTTGTCAAGGTCTTCTTCCTTAAAGATGTAACTGTAGATAGGACGACGGATAGCACGGTCTTTCTTATCGCGTCCATAGATGGTTTCACGACGATGTGCTTTCTCAGCCTCACGTTCAGCCAGCTCGGCATCTCGTTGCTGTTGCTCCTTGTCACGAGCCATGAGACGGTTACCCATTTCTTCTGAATCGATGTCTTCCACACCAAAACCGGTGGCGAGGATGGTGATCTTCACCTGATCAGTCAGCGCAGGATCGACAGAAAGACCCCACTTGGTCTCCACATCGTCGCGCTTGATCTTGGCCATGAACTCATGCACCTCGTTCATCTCATCCATCATGAGGGCGTTGTTGCCTTCGCCAGACTCATCAGGCACAGAGATGCGGAGCAGAATCTTGGTGGCGCGATAAATGTCCCTGTCGTTGAGGAGTGGAGAATTCAGGGCATCTTCAATACCCTTCGTCACACGATTCTCTCCTGAACCATAACCTGTACTCATGATGGCCACACCACCATTCTTCAGTACTGTGCTGACATCATTGAAGTCGAGGTTGATGATGCCGTGCATGGTGATGATTTCAGCAATGGAACGGGCTGCGTTGCACAACGTGTCGTCGGCCTTGGCAAATGCCTTTATGACTGTGAAGTCCTGATAGATCTCACGCAGACGCTCGTTGTTGATAACCAACAGCGCATCTACATTCTTGTTCATCTCTTCCACGCCATCGAGAGCCTGGTCAATCTTCTTGTTGCCCTCCCAACGGAAAGGAATCGTGACGATACCCACCGTGAGGATGCCCATATCCTTGGCCGTCTTGGCAATGAGAGGGGCGGCACCTGTGCCCGTTCCACCACCCATGCCGGCTGTGATGAACGCCATCTTGGTGCCATCAGAGAGCATGCTCTTAATTTGATCGAGAGATTCCTCTGTGGCTTGGCGAGCTTTGTCAGGACGGTTGCCGGCACCTAAGCCTTCACTACCCAACTGAATCTTCTCAGGCACAGGAGAATCCTGCAACGCCTTATTATCTGTGTTACATACGACAAATGTAACATCATGGATGCCTTCGTTGTACATGTGGTTGACTGCATTGCTGCCGCCACCACCTACACCTATCACCTTGATGATGCTGGTGGGTGCTTTCTCAAAGTTGAACACACCGAAATTTACGTCTTCTGCCATATCTTATTCAGTTTTTGTCTTAATTATTATCATCAACATCGCTCACAATCTCATTGATCTTCTTCTTGAAGCGTCCCCAAGCACTGTTCTCCCTTTCAGCGTTCCTGACATGCTCCGTCAGGTCATCAACAGCGTTCCTCAGCAGTTCGGCCAAGTCAGCACCTTCCTTAAGGCTCTGCTTAAACTTGTCCTTTCCCTGAAGGGCTGCAGCGGCCTTCTCGTATTTCTCGCCAATCGCCTCGTCGAGGATGCTCAGAGAGATTTCCTTCGCACTTTGGCGCACCTTCTTGTCGCGTCCGTAGCGTTTCAGTTCATCATCCTGCTTCTTCACCTTGTCGATAGCTGTGCGGATGTCAGCCTTGACATTGTCGAATGTCACAGCATCCTGGGCTTCAGCAGCAGCGGCAGCCTCAACTTCTTTCTGACGAGCCTGGCGCTCTTCCTCCTTCTGTTGTTGGTCGAACATGTCTGGAGCACGACCAATGTCCTCTCCTCCACAAGCCACTGTGCCTGAAAGGAGGAGCGAGAGGATGGTGGTGGTGCGAGCATTGTCGATGGTGATGTTTCCAGCATTGGAGGTCCTCACCACCATCTGGTTCACCTTGTTGGCCACGCGCACCTTATCAATCTTCGTGCTCTTGGTCAGAGCCTTCACGATGTTCTTCATGTTACTTCCACCACCTGTGATGACAAGACCAGCCAACAGCAGACCGCTGTAGTTGGAGTTTGCGATCTGGTTGCTGATGTTCGCAATGATTTCACCCATGCGAGCTTCGATCACATTCTTGATGGTGGATATGTCAATCTGGCGACCGTCAGTGGTCGTGTAGTATTGTGTCTCGCTTTCCTCTGCCATGTCCATCTCCTGACAGGCATCGCCATACTTCAGCTTGATATCCTCTGTTTCAGCCTCGTCAATAGGCAGGGTGGACAAGTCTTTATTGATGTTGTTGCATCCAAGTGGGATGGTGACCAGATAGCGGACGATGTTATTCTTGAAGACTACGAGTGTCGTTGTCTCAGCTCCAAAATCAATCAAGGCACATCCAGAACGTTTCTCTGCGTCTGTCAACACGTGGTTGGCCAACTGCAGGGGAGCGATAGACTCTTCCACGATGGCCACACCAGCGTTGGCAAAAACAATCTCGATATTTGAGCAGAGGTTGTTCTTGGCAATAATATCCAGGAACTCACCTTCAATGTTTGTGCCCATCACACCTACAGGGTCGGCAATCACGCTCGAATCGACCACAAACTCTTGTGGAAAGTTCTCAAGTACCTCGTAGTCGTTGAACGGAATCTCGTAACTCTCCTGACGGATGGCATCGATGGCCTCGTTGGTGATGTAGCTCTGCGTGAGCAAGTTGCGCTTGATGACACACTTGTAGGAACGTACAGACTGACCACCCACGCCTACGTAGGCACGGGAGATTTTTGTTTTTAGCACCGACTCCAGTTTAGCGATGATGCTGTTCACGCTCTGGTAGGTCTTCTCTATGTTATAGACCACTCCACGCTTCACGCATCCAGCTGTCTTCTCCTCGGCATAAGCCAGAATCTGCATTGTGCCGTCCTTCTTTTTACCTGCGATACCACAAATCTTGGAAGAGCCAAGTTCTATCGCAACAATGAAATCTTTATCGGAATTAGCCATATCTATGTTATGTTATCTCTTTGTTAAAACCTTAATTTGTCAACTATCTCACCTCTTCGTGCAGATGATTTGGCTGGCATATTCAATATCCATCCTCGCATACTTTTGCCATCCCACTTTGCCAATCGCCTTCTCGTAGAATGTCCTCAGTTTCTGAAGTTTCTTCTCATAGTCCTCTAACGCACCCAAATAAATCACCTGGTCACCTACACGGGGAATCAGTTCCACCACGCGTTCCCCCTTCTGATTCTTCAGCACATATATCTGCTCTATCTGATTGTTCCAGAATTCTTCTGTTTGCAAGAACTGTCCAAACTCTGCCAATTTCGTGCTGGCGAACTTTTCATCAATATCGCCCGATGCCACCACAAGATTTGATGTGCATCCACGGTTAGGAATCAACTTACCCGTCGCATCCACAAAGTAGCCGTCTTTTCCTTCAGGGCAAACCATACAGACTGGCACCCTCTGCTCCACCTTGATGCACATCTTTCCGTTAGCCGACTTGTAGCACTCCACCTTTGAGATGAAGTTATTGCTCCTGATGGTCTCCTCTATCTTCCTTGTGTCCACGTCCTTCATCTTCATTCCCTTCGGATAGACATGTGCATTCTTCAGCATATTCTCAATGTCTTCCTTTCCCACGAACAAGGACTGCTCATCTTCCTTCACGATCAGTTCCACCGCAGAGCACAATTCCTCCTTGTCTGGACCCGACAAGAATAGGATGGCATAACCCACGTATGCCACCAAGCCCAAGGCCAACAGCGACACCATTGTGAACTTTACGATTTTACTTACTTTCATCTTCTAAGCCCTAAACGTTAAACTCTTATCTCTACACTCTCACTCTTCACTTTGACAGAATCTCTGTGATTTGTGGAACAAAATTCTCAATGTCACCAGCACCCAACGACATCAGCACATCGAAATCCTTCTTCTTCACCACATCAAGGATGTCTTCCTTATGAATGAGGTGCTTCTCCATGCCTGGACGCAGGTTGTCGTAGATTAGTTTGCTCGTCACTCCTTCGATGGGGAGTTCGCGTGCTGGATAGATGTCGCACAGATAGACACAATCGAGCAATGAAAGCGCAGAAGCAAACTCTTTGTAGAAGTCGCGAGTACGGGTGTAAAGATGTGGTTGGAAGATGGCCGCAATCTTTTTGTCTTGATACAACTCACGCACGGACTTCACGCTCTGCTCAATCTCATTGGGATGATGCGCATAGTCGCTGAGGAACACCATCTGGTCGTTCTTCACCTTGAAGTCGAAACGACGGTCAACTCCTCTGAAACTCTTCATTCCCTCACGCAGTTCATCGTCACTCACACCATTCAGGATGGCCAAAGCCATCGCACCAATGCCATTTTCGATGTTGATGCTGACGGGTACACCCAACAGGATGTCCTTCACCACGCCATTAGGATGCACAAAGTCAAATACGATTTCACCCCCACCAATGCGGATGTTCTCCGCATGGAAATCACCTTTTTCACGGGCATATTCATAGACCTTCACACCCTCCTGCACATCTGGCCTCATCTCCAGACCTTTGTGGATAATTAGCGCACCACCTGGTTGGATGAGGGTCGTATAATGACGGAAACTCTCCAAGTAGGCCTCTTTCGTTCCGTAGATGTCCAAGTGGTCAGGGTCAGTAGCCGTGATGACGGTCATGTAAGGACGCAACCAATGGAATGAACGGTCAAACTCGTCAGCCTCTATCACCACATAGTCGCTCGAAGAGAAGATGTAGTTTGTACCATAGTTCTTCGAAATGCCTCCCAGGAAGGCGTTGCAATCCACATGACTCTGATGTAACAGATGAGCTGCCATCGTTGAGGTGGTAGTCTTTCCATGTGTGCCAGCTACACAAAGTCCCTTGTATGCCTGGGTCAAAGTTCCCAGCACCTGTGCACGTTTTTGTACCTCAAAGCCATTTTCAAGGAAATACGCCATTTCTTTCTGTGTTGGGGGAATGGCAGGTGTATAGACTACCAAGGTGCTTTCCTTCTGCTTGAAGCATGCATCAATCGCCTCCACATTTTCCTCATAATGTATCTTGGCACCCTCTTCTATCAACTTCTCCGTCAGTTCGCTGGGGGTCTTGTCATACCCACCCACGTTATATCCTTTGTGGAGGAAATAACGAACCAGTGCACTCATGCCAATGCCACCAGCGCCTACAAAATATACGGATTTTATGTCGTTCTTATTCATCACTTCTTTTTGTTATTATATTCAACAGCCAATTTATAAACCTCTTCTGCAATCACATCAGCAGAATTGAGGAATGCCAACTTCTTTGCATTCTCGCCCAACGACATCAGTTGGGTGTCGTCTGCCACCGTCTTGAGGGCGATGCCAATCAGCTTGTCCTTGGCTTCCTTGTCTGTCACCAAGATGGCGGCTCTTTGGTTCGATAGTGCCTGTGCATTCTTCGTCTGGTGGTCTTCAGCCACGTTGGGCGATGGAACCAAGATGCTGGGTTTACCCAACAGGCAGAGTTCGGAGATGGAACTGGCTCCAGCACGACTCACCACGATGTCGGCAGCGGCATAAGCGTTGTCCATGCTGCTGATGAAGTCCATCACTTTCATATTGGGTACTTCTGCCTGCTTGTTCAATTCCTCCGCAATGCTCTGGCTATAGTATTTGCCTGTCTGCCAAATGAATTGTACATCACTCTGGCGAATCTCGTCCAAGTGTGCCAACACGCTCTCATTCATTGTTCGTGCCCCCAAACTGCCTCCAATCATCAGCACCGTCTTCTTGTTGGGATCCAAACCGAAACTTTTCCTTGCCTCTTCCTTCGAGATTTTGTTCTCTAACAAGTTTTGGCGAACAGGATTTCCCGTCATGAGAATCTTGTCGGCAGGGAAGAAACGTTCCATCCCACTGTAAGCCACACAAATCTTGTTCGCCTTCTTGGCCAGCGACTTGTTGGTCACGCCAGCGTAGGAATTCTGTTCCTGAATCAGGCAGGGGATGCCCAACGAATAGGCGGCATTCAGAGTGGGAGCCGAAGCATAGCCACCCACGCCCACAGCAACTTGTGGTTTGAAGTCGAGAATAATCTGCTTCACCATCTTCTTGCTCTTCAGGAAGTCCATCATCACACTGATATTCTTCGGATTCCACAGTGGACGCACCAAACCACGAACGGGCAATCCCACAATCTTGTAGCCTGCCGCAGGAACGCGTTGCATTTCCATACGTCCTTCAGCACCCACAAACAGGATTTCCGCCTCTGGATGCTTTTTTTTGATGGCGTTGGCTATTGACACAGCAGGAAAGATGTGCCCGCCCGTGCCACCACCACTCACAATCACTTTCAATGTTTGATTTCCTTCCATTATCTTTTTCTCACTTTTCATCTTTTTTGAATGGACAAAGGTACAAATAATCAATGGATTATCTGCAACAAATGTCACAAAATCATACTTTTATCTCACTTTTCTTTTGTTCTCCCGCTCATTTGACTTCAAGACATCCCTCCATCGGTGTAATATTCACTTGTCTCGCCATTCACAACAGCCTCCACGATGGGGGCGTTCAACTCTTTCTTCTCCGCATAACGGCTCACGCTGAGAATCACGCCGATGTAGAAACTCGTGATGAGGATGGAGGTTCCTCCTTTGCTGATGAGGGGCAATGTCTGTCCAGTCACGGGTACCAATCCCACGGCCACGCTCATGTTGACAAACGCCTGCAACACCATCATGATGCCAAAGCCCAACACCAGATAGGCAGGGAAGAAACTCGGACACTTCTGTGCGATTCTTCCCACACGTATCAGCAACACTAAGTATAGGAATGCCACGAAGAACGCGCCAGGGATGCCCAACTCCTCGATGATGATGGCATAGATGAAATCGGACTCTGCATGTTGCAGGAAGTCACGCTGGATAGAGTTGCCTGGTCCCAGACCTATCACGTCAGAGTTGGCGATAGCAATGGCAGCGTATGTCGTTTGCGAATTTTCGTCGTTGATGAGCCTCTCCTTTTCTGACTTAAATGCATTCTTTTCCTTAGCCTCATCACTTCCTCCGAATTTTCTTTCCAGACGTTTCTTGACCGTCACGACTCGCTTACATCCTGGAATCTCTTGCCAAGTGCTTTCAGGAACAGCCATCACTGTCATGGCGAAGAAGGCTCCAATGCCCACTATGACAGCCAAACCTTTGAACATCAAATCCTTTGGAACCTGTCCGATGAACATCATTACAACGACCACCAGAAAGAGCATCATCGCTGTTGATACATTATCGATAAAGATGAGTCCACAAATCAGCAATGCCGCGCTCCCCACAATCGCAAAGGCCAGATAGCGTTTTCCCTTGATGGCCCCCACAATCTTACGTTTCTTTCCTCTCACCCATTCCTCTTTCTCCGTCTGCGTCTTGGCGAGCACCACAGCCACCGTCATCAGCAACGCCGCTTTCGCCACTTCGGAGGGTTGAAAACGCACACCAAACAAATCCACCCAACGATTGGTTGAGTTCACCGTGCTACCACCACCCAACACAGCGGTGTATAGCAACAGCAGAATGGCCACTGGCAACAGGATAAACGGGAACAACATGAACCATTTGCAGGGGATGCGGTGCACCAGCAAGATGATGATGAGGCCAGCAAACAGGAATCCAGCCTGGCTGACCATCGGTCCCCAGTGGTGTCCACCCTCAAACGTCAGTCGGCTTGATGCGCTATACACTTCCACCAACGAGATCATGCACAGGAAGAAATAAATCATCCACACGCCTTTGTCGCCCTTGAAGAGTTTTCCTCCCAAGAAATCTTGCACAATTGTTCCCATATCGTTTTGTATATTAAAGATTCCTCACACACTCTTTGAACTGATCGCCTCGGTCTTCCATATTTTTGAAGAGGTCGAAGCTGGCACAGCAGGGGCTCAACAGCACGGTGCTACCAGGTTTGGCCATCTTGTAACATTCATCCACACAGTCCTTCATGCTCTTCACGTCGGCAATCGGAATGCCAAAACCATCGAATGCCTTGTGCAGTTTCGAATTGTCCACACCCAAGAAGACCAGTCCGATGCACTTTTCCTTCACCAAGTCGAATATCTCTGAATAGTCATTGCCCTTGTCTTTGCCACCGAGGATAAGCACCACTGGGGTTCGCATGCTGTCGAGCGCATACCAGCAGGCATTCACGTTCGTGGCCTTGGAATCGTTGATGAAATCCACACCACGCACTCTTCCTGCCTTCTCCAAACGGTGTTCCACTCCCTCGAATGTCTTCAGTCCCTCACGAATCTGGCTGTTGCTCACACCTGCCAAATCAGCGGTGATGCCTGCGGCGAGGGAGTTGTAGAGGTTGTGCTTGCCACGCAGTGCCAACTCCTCCTGCTCCATGTTGAATGGGGTAGGACCTTCGATCACGTAAGTATCCTCGTCCACATAACCAATCACGCTGTCGCTCTTGAACTCGCTGAAGGGACAGAGACGTGCCTTGATGTTGTATTTCTTCAGTTCTGCTGTCACGATGGGATCATCGTTCCAGAAGACGAAAGCATCCTCTGGGGTCTGGTTCTGGATGATGCGCATCTTCGAATCCACATAGTTCTGCATCTTGAAGTCATAACGGTCGAGGTGGTCTGGGGTGATGTTCATCAGTACGGCAATGTCGGCCTTGAAGTCGTACATATTGTCCAACTGGAAACTGCTCAACTCTATCACATAATAATCGTGTTGATCCTCAGCTACTTGCAAGGCGAGGCTACGTCCGATGTTGCCAGCCAGCCCCACGTTGTAACCCGCATTCTTCAGGATGTGGTAGATGAGGGATGTGGTCGTTGTCTTGCCATTACTTCCCGTGATGCAAATCATCTTCGCATGGGTGTAGCGACCTGCAAACTCAATCTCAGAAATGATGGGGATGTGCTTCTCCTTAATCTTCAGAATGATTGGCGCATTCTCAGGGATGCCAGGACTTTTGATCACCTCGTCAGCATTGAGAATCAACGCCTCCGTGTGATGCCCCTCCTCCCACACAATCTCGTGGCTGTTGAGCTGTTCCTTGTATTTATCTTTGATGTTCGACATGTCGCTCACGAACACATCGAATCCCTTCTTCTTTGCCAGCACTGCGGCTCCAGCACCGCTTTCTGCCGCTCCTAATACTACAATTCTTTTCATCTTCTTATCTATGTTATTTTCTAAACTCTACACTTTTTATCTAATCTTCAATGTTATGATTGTGATGGCTGCTAACAGGATGGTGACAATCCAGAAACGGATGGTGATCATCGACTCGAACAGTAATCCGTGAGGACGCTTGATGATGTACTTAACGCCATCTTCCATCTTGTGTCGATAGTGGTCATGGAAAGGAGCACGTTTGAACACCCTCCATTTCTCACCTCGTGCATTTCCCTTCTTCGCGTATGCTATCTGAATGATGACCGACAAACTCTCCATCAGGAAGATGCCACAGAGGATGGGCAATAAAAGTTCTTTATGAATGATGACGGCTGTGACACCAATCACTCCACCAATGGCCAGACTGCCCGTATCGCCCATGAACACTTTGGCAGGGTAGGCATTGTACCATAGGAAACCCACCAAAGCACCCACAAAGCCACAGAGGAACACGATAATCTCTTCTGAGCCAGGGATGTACATCACGTTCAGATAGTCGGCAAAACGGATGTGACCACTCACGTATGCCAAGATGCCCAACGTCACGCCAATGATGGCAGAGTTGCCCGCACACATGCCGTCCATTCCATCATTCAGGTTTGCACCATTGCTCACAGCGGCAATTACGAACGTGGTGACTAATACGAAGAGAATCCAACCGCATGCACGCTTGGTCTTGCCGTCCTGAATGAAACCAAACACTTCATAGTAGTCGATGTTGTTGCTCTTTACGAAGGGGACGGTCGTCACAGTGCTCTTACGAGCCTCACTCTTGTGATAGACCTCCACTTTGTCACCAATTTCACGTTCCACATTCTCACGTACCACAGCCTCTGGACTGAGCCACAGCGTCAGACCCACAGCAATACCAAACGCAAACTGAGACAGGAGCTTCAATTTGGGAGGCATTCCGTCTTTATTGCCACCCAACTTAATCTTGTCATCAATGAAGCCGATGATACCAAAGAACGCAATCGTGGCAATCAGCAACTCCGTATAGACATTGGAGAGCTTGCCGAACAAGAGGGCAGGCACCAACACGGCGGCCACAATGACCACACCACCCATCGAAGGCACACCTTTCTTCTGCACGCCGTATGGGTCAATTGATGCATCGCGTGCCTCCTCGATATGCTTCTTCCGACGCATATACTTGATGAAATACTCACCAGCCACCATCGCGATGATGAGCGAGAGAATCAGCGACGACAACGCTCTGAACGACACATATCCAAACAATCCTGCACCAGGAATGTCGAACTGATCTAAGTATTGAAATAAATCGTATAACATATTTTATTGGATGTCAAATGTCAATTATCAACTGTCAACTATCAACTAAAACAAGCTCTCACCTCTTCCTTATCATCGAAGTGGTGCTTCACTCCCTTCACATCTTGATAGTCTTCGTGTCCCTTTCCTGCGATAAGAATCACGTCCCCTGTTTTGGCCATCATGCAGGCAGTCTTGATAGCTTGACGACGATCCACGATGGCAATCACCTTCTTCATCTGTTCCTCATCCAGCCCTGCCAACATGTCGTTGATGATGTCCTGAGGCTCCTCGAAACGTGGGTTGTCACTTGTGATGATGACACGGTCGCTCTGCTTTACTGCCTCACGCGCCATGAGCGGACGCTTGCCTTTGTCGCGATTGCCACCTGCACCACATACGGTGATGACCTCTCCTTTACCCTCCAACACACCATGAATGGCGTTCAGCACATTCTCCAACGCATCGGGCGTGTGGGCATAATCGACAATAGCTGTGTAGCCAGAAGGGGAACGGAGAGCTTCGAATCGTCCATTCACGGGCTTCATCGCACTCAGCGCCACCAACACCTCCTGCTCGTTCTTGCCCAACATGATAGCGGCACCATAGACAGCCAGGAGGTTGCTTACGTTGAACTTGCCAATGAATTGCACACCCACTTCCTTGCCATTGATGTTGAGATACATGCCCTCGAAGTGACACTCGATGATCTTGGCCTTGAAATCAGCGGGGCTCTGCACAGAATAGGTCTTCACCTGAGCCTTCGTGTTCTGCACCATCACCATCCCGTTCTTGTCGTCTGCATTCGTGATGGCGAAAGCTTCCTTGGGAAGGTTGTCGAAGAAGAGTTTCTTGGCCTTGATGTAGTTCTCAAAGGTCTTGTGATAGTCGAGATGGTCACGCGTGATGTTGGTGAACAATCCCCCAGCAAAGGTCAGGCCACCAATGCGGTTCTGCACGATGCTGTGACTGCTCACTTCCATGAAGGCGTACTCACACCCTGCCTCCACCATCTGAGCCAACAAGGCATTGAGTGTGATGGGGTCTGGCGTCGTATGCTCAGTTGGGATTGCCTCACCATCAATGTAATTACATACGGTGGAGAGTAACCCTGCCTTGTGTCCCATATAGCGGAACATCTCATACAGCACGGTGGCGATGGTCGTCTTTCCGTTCGTTCCTGTCACACCCACCAACTTCAGCTTGCTCGTCGGGTTGCCGTAGAAAGTAGTGGCAACCTGCCCAACGACCTGCTCCGTATTCTCCACACGCACATACGTCACTCCCTCCTTCACCTCAGCAGGAATCTCCTCACACAGCACAGCCACAGCACCCAGTTCCAATGCCTTGCCAATATAATTGTGTCCATCAGCCACCGTTCCTCGCACGGCGATGAAGAGATGACCCTCCCCAATCTGGCGGGAGTCGATTTGCACACCATTGATGTTATGCTCTAAATCGCCCTTCACTTCGAGGACATTGAGCCTGCTGACGAGTTCTTTCAGTTTCATATCTTATCTATTTTATTAAAGTTCAACCCTATACTCTAAACCCTAAACTCTAAACCCTAAACTATTTCAACCCTAAACTATTTCAGCTCCAACGATACAGTTTGTCCTTTCACCACTTTGCTTCCACTTGGCACACTCTGATGCGTCACCCTTCCACGTCCTGACACACGCACTTTCATCCCTCGCTGACTCAGCGCATAGACGGCATCCTTTGCACCCATTCCTGTTACGTTGGGCACAATATTGTCGCTGACTTTCACCGATTGGAATTCTACAGCGTCTGCACCTGCGTATGCGGTTCCCCATTCGTACCCGTCTCCTCCTTTCGATTTCATGCCCAACTGATCGAGCACATAACGCGCTGCCATCACATTGCCGTCCTTCACCGTAGGTACAAGCACAGCTGTGGAGTCTTTGGCCAAGTTGATGTCGGTGGTCACATTTTTGGAATAGACGCGCTGGGCAATTTTGGAGAAGACAGGACCAGCCTGTCCACCACCACTTGCCACGTAGTAGGCATGACGGATGGCTACGATGCAGGTGTATTTGGGGTCTTCAGAGGGATAATAGCCACAGAAACTGACTAAGTGCTCATTGTGACCAGCCTTATATCCGCCACCTGTTGCCACCTGAGCCGTACCCGTCTTTCCGCTCACATGGAAATAGGGATTGCCAGCTCGCTTACCCAAGCCCTCCTTGTCGTTCACCACCCTGTAGAGGATGCCTTGAATGTCATCTAACGCATGCTGGCTACAGATGTGAGGTTTGATGACCTCCACAGGGAACTCCTCCACCATCTCGCCGTTCTTTGCGATACCCTTGACAAAACGCGGGCGCACCATTTTTCCGTTGTTGGCGATGGCGTTGTAGAAGCTGACTGTGCTGATAGGCGGAATCTGGGTTTCATATCCGATGGACATCCACGCCAAAGCCGTAGCAGACCAGTTGTCTGACATCCTGTAACCACCCTTGATGTCCTTGTGAGGTGTACGGATGACGGGGTCGGCGGCACCGTCAAAAGGCAATCCGAGTGGCGTGCCAATACCTACACGACGCAATCCTTCCACAAACTTCTCAGGCTGGTTGTGGTAGTGCTTATCAATCAATTTGCTCACACCCACGTTACTGGAGAACATCAGCACATGTGGTACGTCGATGGTGCCATAGCCTCCTCTGTGCCAGTTGTGGTCTTTCATCGATGCTCCATACATATTGCAGATACCACTTCCTGTCTCCACACGGTCAGACGTTGTGATATAACCATCGTCCAATGCCACCAAAATGGAAGCTGTCTTGAAGGTGGAACCAGGCTCCATCAAGGCAGCCAGGGCGTAGTTTCTGGCCTCATAATACTCGCCGTCATCGTAGCGCATCAGGTTCACGATGGCCTTCACATCGCCTGTCTTCACCTCCATCAGCACCACCACACCCATCGAGGCTTCCAACTCGTGCAGTTTCTCACGGAGGGCACTTTCGCAGATGTCCTGCATGCTCACATCGATGGTGCTCACAAGGTCGTAACCATCCACGGGCTCCTTATCCACAATGGACAGGTATTTTGACAGCACCTTCTTGTTGTGCTTCTGACCTGGTTCACCTCTCAACAGCGAGTCGTAAGCCAACTCCAGACCTGAACGAGCCGAATCCTTCGCACCAAACATCTCCCCCAATGTACGACGTGCCAACGAACCGAATGGCTTGTTGCGGTTGTTACGAGGTTCGATGGTCAAGCCGCTGGTGTAGCGGTTCTTGAGATTGAAGACAGGAAGCCGCATCAGGTCATTGTACTGAATAAAGTTCAGCACCACACGGGGCGACACATCCCAGTAGCGCTTATGTTCCTTCAGACCCTTCGTCAGATGAGCCAAATGCTCCTCGTAGGTGTATCTGGGACAAATCTCAGCCAAACCACGACAGATGGTGTCCAGATTGACCTCCCACATGGAGTCCTTTTCGTGCACCTGCTGGGGGTCATACACCCTGATTTTTGAACCATTGGCAGCCGTCGAATCGGGCAGACGGTCAATACCAGACAGGAAGTCGATATACACCTTATAGTCAGGCAGACTACTGGCCATCAACTGACCATCGGCACTCAGAATGTTTCCACGTGCTGCTGGCAGTTTCTCTGGCTTGCCCACACTCACTTCACCCACTTCCTTCCACTTGTCATGCTCCACCGTTGCAGTAATGACAGATTTTGTGATGATGGCGATCATCACAAGGGCTGCAATCACCACAATGACCGTGATGCGCGTATTGATATATTTCTTGTCAAATTTCATTGTCCGGTGGTTTTTGCGGGTTGCTCTTTCTTCTCTTTTTGCTCACTCTCAGCAGGTTGCGCCTTCTTCTCATTCTCAGCAGGCTGCTCTTTCTTCTCATTCTCAACGGGTTGTGAATTGATTGCCTCAGCGGGTTCCTGCGTTTCTTCTTCTGTATCAACTTCGTTGGCCTTCAGCTCTGACGAATCGACCAATACCTCCTCAATTTCCTGTTCGTCCGACTGGACTTTTTTGTCGCTTGCCTTAATCAGGAAGGGAGGGGTGATGGAATTGCGCAACAAGCTGTCAGGAGTGCTGCGTAGTCGCTTTTCCACATTCGATTGTCGGGTCAGGTTCATCAGTTCGCTCGATTGGGTCAGCACGTTGTACTTCACCTCCTGCAATCTTCCCCGAAGACTGTCAATCAAGATGATATCTTGCTGACTGTCATAACGGTTGCCTGTGTAAATCAGCATCAGGAATACGCAGAACACCACAAACATGATCTGCTTAATCATGAACTTGCTCATCAAGAAATCGCCGCCAAGTATGGACTTGACAGAGATTTCTCCGAGCTCGCTTTCATCATCCTCATTCGTAAACTTTCGAATGGCCTCGATGGCTTCCTGTTCCTCTGTTTTCATTTCGTTTTCCATCGCAAGTTCATCTGGAGGAGTCATCCCTGACTCTTCCAGCATCTTTTTCTTCGTGTCGTCGTTCTTTGTCTTCATACTTCGTCTCTGCCTGGCTTCTTCTTTAAGCCTTTCCTTTAAATATAATAATGTGTAATCTCACTTTATCGCCTGTCTTCAAAGGCGTGGATGACTAATTTTCTAATTCTTTCTACCAGTCTCTATATCTTCTCCGCCACTCTCAGTTTGGCACTTCGGCTTCTCGGATTCTTTGCCATTTCCTCCTCCGTAGGTACGATTACTTGACGATTCACCAATTTGAATGGTGCATTCACCCTTCCGAAGAAATCCTTGTCTTCCTTTCCCTCCACATTACCCGTCTTCATCAGGTTCTTCACCATGCGGTCTTCGAGTGAATGGTAGGTGATCACCACCAATCGCCCTCCTGGCTTCAACATCTCCGTCGCTCCCTTCAGCATCTCACGCAAGGCGTCCATCTCGTGATTCACCTCTATGCGCAAGGCTTGAAACACCTTGGCCAGTTCCTTCTTCTCCCTTTCGTTGCGGAAGAAAGGTTTCACCACCTCCAGAAAGTCGCCAATCGTCTCAATGGGCTTCCCTTGTCTTGCCTTCACGATGGCTGATGCCAACTTGCGGCTCTGCTTCAATTCGCCATACAGGTAGAAGACATCTGCCAACTGCTTCTCATCATACGTGTTCACCACATCTGCCGCTGTCTGTCCAGCCCGCTGGTTCATCCTCATGTCGAGTTTGCCCTCAAAACGGAACGAGAATCCACGTTCGCTATCATCAAAATGGTGGGAACTCACACCTAAATCAGCCAACAACCCGTCAATCTGCTCCACCCCGTGGTATTTCAAGAAGTTCTTCAGGAATCGGAAATTGCTCCTCACAAAAGTGAACATCCCCTCATCAAGCCCCTCAGCATTCCGTTCTGCGTCAGCATCCTGGTCAAAACCATAAAGATGCCCTTGCCCATCCAGCCTCGACAGAATCTCCCTGCTATGTCCCCCACCTCCAAATGTCACATCCACATAGCAACCACCTTCGCCAATGTTCAGCCCATCCACACTCTCTTTCAGCAACACCGGCACATGGTATGTCATCTCACTTTCCACCATATTTATGAATCCTCTAAACTGTCAACTCTAAACTGTCAACTCTCAACTTGTCCAAACAGGCTCTCCAACTCTTCGCCCAAGTTGTCCGCACCCTTCATCACTTCCTCCAAAGCTTGCTTGCTCCAGATTTCCACTCTGTCCACCATCGCCAAGAAACGGACATCGGCTTCAATGCCAGCGTATTGCAATTTCCTTTTCGAAATCAGCAAACGGCCATTTTTGTCCAATTCAATCGGCTCAGCGTCAGCCTCAAACTTTCTCAACATCATCTGCTCTTTGCTGTTCCAAGGGTTCACCTTCGCACGCAGACTGTCCAAGTGGGCGTTCCACACCGATTCAGGATACAGCACCAGACACTTCTGGAAGACATCCTGACGCAACACGAGGTTCTTTTCCTCCTCAGCGTCAAGCACCTTCCTGAAAGCGGCAGGCAGGAAAACCCTACCTTTAGAGTCCGTCTTAGCTGGATAATCACCAATGAATCGCATAGTCTTTTTGTAAATTAGTGTGCAAATGTACACAAATTCCCCACAATTCCCCACCTTTTATCATTTTTTTTTCAAAAAAGTTATCAACACCCCTGTTGATAACTCCGCAACTATCTGATTATGAGTAATGTTTGAAAATACATAAAAAGTGGGGGAACCCTCAATTGTAAACTCCGACTTTACAATTCGTGCATTTTTATTAAAATTCCCTTTTCAAACTCCTTGACCATAGAACGCGAGCAAGAGGGTGATAAACATAAAGGGAAGGCCACACATCCCGTGCAACCTTCCCTTTCTCATTTGATGCCCATTTGCTTGCATCGCGTTAGCCCTATCAACTGTCAACTCGTTAACCTCCGAAGCCGCCGCCCTCTGGTGGAGGACCATCATTGCACTGGTCGTTGCTACCACCGTTGTTGTAGCCGCCAGTGGTGCCGCTGCTGGTTCCCTCGCCCTCAGTACCTCGTCCAGAACATCAGTCTGCTAAGCAGGCATCGAGCATTTCGTGGAGAAATTCCTTCATGGAGTGATCCATGTGTTGGCCGATGAAGACGAGTTTCTGCATGCGGTCGCCATATTGGGCATCCCAGTCGGCCTTGAGTTTGGGTTCGGCCTCTAAGAGACGGTCGAGTTGGTCTTTGGGCATGGTGGCGTACCACTGTCCGCAGTTCTTAAGGGAGAATTGTTTGCCGGCTTGCTCGAAGAGGTAGCAGATGTCTTCCTCGCCCTTGAACCAGCAGATGCCTTTGGCACGGATGATGTTCTTAGGCCAAAGACGAGCCACGAAATCGTCGAAGAGGCCGAGTTTCATGGGACGACGGGCGAAATAGACGTAGGTGCCTATGCCGTATTCTTCTGCTTCGCCTTCATCGTGATGATGATGGTGGTGGTGTTCATGGGAGTGATGGGAGTCATGGGAATCGTCATCGTCATCATCGTCATCGTGGTGATGGTGGTGTTCATGTTCATCGTGATCATCATCATCTTCTTCTTGCTCCTCGCTCCTTGCCCCTTGCTCCTCATTAATCCCTTCTACGGCAGAAATCCAGGCGGCGCTGGTGGCTACCTTGTCGAAGTCGAACATGTTGGTGTGGAGAATCTTGTCGAAATCCACGTCGCCGTAGTTACATTCGATGATGTCGGCTTTGGGTTGGAGGGCACGGACAATCTGCTTGATGCGGGAGAGCTCTTCTGGTGTCACTTCGGAGGCTTTGTTCAGGAGCACGATGTTGCAGAACTCAATCTGCTGAATGACAAGGTTTTCAATGTCTTCCTCGCCGATGTTGGGTTTCTGGAGCGCATCGCCTGAACCAAATTCATCGCGCATGCGGAGGGAATCGACCACCGTGACGATGCAGTCGAGGCGTGGCAGGCCGTTTGCCCAATATTTGGGTTCCATCGAGGGGATGGAGCAGATGGTTTGGGCGATGGGAGCTGGTTCGCAGATTCCACTGGCCTCGATGACGATGTAGTCGAACTGTTGCATCTTCACCAGGTCTGTGAGCTGTTCGACGAGATCCATTTTCAGCGTGCAGCAGATGCAGCCGTTCTGTAGGGCGACGAGAGAGTCGTCTTTCTGGTCGACGATGCCTCCCTGTTGGATGAGGTCTGCATCGATGTTCACTTCGCCGATGTCATTGACGATGACGGCGAATTTGATTCCTTTCTTGTTGCCGAGTATACGGTTGAGCAAGGTCGTTTTGCCACTGCCCAGATAGCCTGTCAGCAGTAGCACGGGTACTTCTTTGAATGCCATGATAGGATGTTAAATGTTAAATGTCAGATGTTAAATGGAAAATGTTAAATGTTATTTCACTTTCACGTTGACGGTTCCGTTCTTCTTCGTTGCGGTCAGTTTCACATCGCGCAGTTCATGTTGCTTGTGGTTGAAGATGAGGTCGCTGTCGAAGGCTTGGTCGCCGATGCGGGTCTCGAAATGCACGTGTTCGGTGGTGGCGTTACCCGTCTTGCCTTCGAGGGCAATCACGTCGCCGGCTTTCACATGTTCGCCTTTCTTGACGAGGTTCTTCGAGTTGTGGGAGTAGCGTGTTTCCAGTCCTGTCGGGTGGCTGATGAAGACTACGTTGCCGTAGCCACGCATCTCGCCAGAGAAGGTGACCACTCCCTCGAAGGCCGCTTTCACCTTGTCTTTGGCCTTCGTCTTGATGTCGGTGCCCTTGTGATTGGGACGTTTGCCCCCAAAGGGACTGATGACCTTGCCTTCGTCCAGGGGGTAGTGCCATTCCTTGTTCTTCATCTTCTTGAAGTTGATGGTCACCTCGTCCGTGGTCTTGAAGGGGTCGGCAGTGGGCAGGATGTAGGCATCGGAGTTTCCTTTCGTCGTGGTGCGCGACGAGAAACAGCCCGAAAGTACGATGGCTGCCAACATGAATAACCACGTTTTTTTTGTCAATCTGTGCATATTTTTCCTTCGTTTATGCTTTCTTTGCGTGCAAAGTTACGGAAAAAAAGCGATAGGAACGGACTTTTTCTCAGATTTGTGTCGTTCATTCAATACTTTTCCGTATCTTTGCCACCATACTTATAGAAAGAGAGATGATACGAATGAAAAAAATACTTGCTTTTGGAGGTCTGATGCTGATGCTCTTGGGGAGTGTTGACGTGTCAGCTTCTGCTTCGTGGTCCTTGTTCAAGTCGAAGAAGAAGCATAAGAAAGAGGTGGTGACGCCACCTCCTTCGAGGTATAAGGTGCTGACGGGGAGTGACTCTGTGAAGATGAAGGGTGTGATGAATGTCATCGAGAAGGGCGACACCATCTATTTGGAGTTGCCCACACGGCTGTTGGGCAAGGCTTTCCTCGTGTCGAACAAACTCCAGCAGGTGCCAGCCGAACTGAACGAGTCGGCGGCGAACAAGGGTGTGAACTACGAGAACCAGATGGTGCGTTTTGAGTGGGAGAAAGAGG
This sequence comes from uncultured Bacteroidaceae bacterium, assembly GCA_905234125.1. Taxonomy (GTDB): domain Bacteria; phylum Bacteroidota; class Bacteroidia; order Bacteroidales; family Bacteroidaceae; genus Minthosoma. Next base: position 31,137 of record CAJOGQ010000025.1, read on the forward strand.
CCAAGCAGGTGCGTGTGCGTCAACAGCGTGTGACTCCAGAGGCTCCTCGCGGTTCGAAGATAGCGCAGTCGGTGAGTGACAACTATGTGGATCCCCTCATTGCTTCCATGAAGGTGGAGGCTGTGCCGAAAGACTCCTCGACAGTCATCTTCAAGGTCAATGACCTCTTCAACGGCAAAAAGAACGTGTTGAATGATGTGTTCAACGAAATCAATATCGGCACCACGCCTGTCAGCGAACTGTCGCGCATCTTGAGTGTTAAAGCGTATGAGGAGAGTGTGGTGGCCAAGTCAGAACTGACCACGACGGTGCATGAAGGTCGTTCGAAGGTGAACATCACGGTGGTGGTCAGCACCGCCATCATGCTGTTGCCTGAAGAGCCGATGCGGACACGTCGAGAAGACTGGCGAGTGGGCTATTTCTCCACGCCTTCGATGCGTTTCAACGACCTCCAGCAACGTGTGGAGCATGTCAACTACATCACCCGTTGGCGATTGGAACCCAAGGACTCGGCGGCCTATATGCGTGGTGAGTTGGTGGAGCCTGTCAAGTCTATCACTTTCTATATCGGTGGGGCGGTGCCAGAACATCTGAGACCCTACATCGAGAAAGGTATCCTTGATTGGAACCCAGCCTTCGAACGGGCAGGATTCAAAAACGCCATCCGTGTGGTTGTGCCTGACGACACCCTCGATGTGGAAGGTGACGACATGCGCTATTCTGTGCTCACATACGCAGCGTCGGAGAAAGCCAATGCGATGGGGCCTTCCACGCTCGACCCCCGTACGGGTGAGATTTTAGAGGCCGATGTCATTTGGTGGCACAATGTGCAGTCGCTCATCAGCGAGTGGATTATGGTGCAGACAGGAGCTGTTGATGTCCGTGCCCGTCAGTTGGAACTGCCAGAGGAACTGATTGGAGATGCTGTGCGCTTTGTGGCTTGTCATGAGGTGGGACACTCCCTCGGACTTCGTCATAATATGATTGCCTCAGCTGCTTATCCGACGGACTCGCTTCGGTCCGCCACCTTCACCTCAAGGATGAAAGGTACTTCAGCCAGCATCATGGACTATGCCCGGTTCAACTACATCGCCCAACCAGGGGATGGGGTGAAGGTGATGTCGCCCAATATCGGTCCTTACGACTTGATGGCGATAGAGTGGGGCTACCGTTGGTATCCATACGGTACAGATGAGAGCCGTGAACTGGCTCAGTTCTTGGCTCGTCATCAGGGGAAGGAGTATCGCTATAGCGAAACACAGCCACAACGCACGGCTATTGATCCTCGTGCGCTTTCAGAAGACCTTGGCGATGACCCCATCAAGTCTGCTACTTTGGGTGTCGAGAACCTGAAACGTGTAATGCCCAATCTTGTGAACTGGACGCTGAATGGAAAACCAGACCAAAACTACGACGAAGCTGCCAGTCTCTATTCCGCAGTCATCTATCAATGGAGCCTCTACCTCTATCATGTGATGGCCAACATTGGCGGTATCTATATGGATAGACCTACCATCGATTGGCTGAGTGATTCGCGTAAGGAGGCTTATGGTCATGTGGAGAAAGCCCGTCAGAAGGAGGCAGTCAAGTTCTTAATCGATAACGTGCTCAGTTATCAAGAGTGGCTCTTTGGTTCGAACCTCTCCAAACAGATTTATCCGCTTCGCAAGACTCCGCTTGGCACAACGGAACAGGAGCCTGCCATGTTGCTGAAGAACCAGCAGAACTACATCCTTTGGGATTTGCTTGCCAACGAGCGCCTTGTCCGCATGTATCAGAACGAATGGATGAATGGCGACAAAGCATTCACGGCGGTGGAGATGATGCAGATGTTGCACGAGGCCATCTTCCGCAAGACCATCAGTGGGCAGAAGCTCAATGTGATGGAGCGTAGCCTTCAGAAGAGTTTCCTCGATGCTCTCATCACTGCTGCGGCAGAAAGCGAGGGTGTGAAGATTAATAAGAGTTTGGTGGAAGAGAATTGTTTCGGACTTCCTGAATGGTTTGAGGATGGGTCTTCCCTCGATTCCTCGCGTCCTCGCACACTCGACATCACGATGACTCAGATTTCCCGCACTTCAGATGCTATCAGTCTCAAACGTGGGGAATTGCTGCGCATCCTCCGTCTCTGCAAGAGCAAGGCTGGTACTGGTGATACAGCTACGCAGATGCACTATGACGATATGGTGCTACGTATCCAAACAGCACTTGGACTCAATAAATAATTGTAACTTAGTTTGTTGACGCTAACGATAAGTCAGAACAATGAAAAGATTCTACACAATGATGTTCCTGTTGATGGCGACAATGATGTTGTTCGCCCAAGAGCGCACCATCACAGGAACGGTGAAAGATGGCGATTTCAATGGTGAACCTCTGATGGGTGCCACCATCGCTGTGGGTGAAGGGAAAGTGACCCAAGGTACTGTGACCGACATCAACGGACAATACACCCTTACCGTACAAGCCTCCACCAAGAAGTTGACGGTAAGTTATATGGGTTACGAATCAAAAACCATCACGCTCAAGCCCAATCAGAATAAATATGACGTGACCCTCTATAGTTCGTCGAAAGGGCTGGGTGAGGTGATCGTGACAGGTTATCAGCAGATAGACCGCCGTAAACTGACGGCAGCCGTGTCGGAGGTGAAGATTTCCGATGAGACAGTGGGTGCTGTCAAGAATATCGACCAGGCATTGGCGGGTCAGGTGGCAGGACTTTCCACCGTCGCAGCCAGTGGAGCGCCAGGTGCGCCGATGAAGATTCGTATTCGTGGAACGTCCTCCATCAATGGTGTGCAGGAACCCCTGTGGGTGCTCGACGGCATTCCCATGGAGGGCAATGAGATTCCTGCCATCGACAACCTCAACGACATCGACGACATCTACCAGACCAGCATTGCCGGCTTGAACCCTTCTGACATCGACAACATCACCGTCCTCAAGGATGCGGCGGCCACAGCCATCTATGGTGCCCGTGCTGCCAATGGC